>DVIX01000001.1 GCA_018710935.1 Candidatus Avirikenella pullistercoris
AAAAAAAATTTATTTATTTGGTAAATATTTTTTTCAAAAGGAACTAAACAACAACATAACTAACTGAATATAAAAATATTATAAAAAACAATTAATACTTCTTTTATTGATTTTTATATTCATTATCACAAAAAATAAAATTCAGGACTGAAAATATTTCAATCCTGAACAAAAATTACCCATTTTTATAATAATATTTTTCCTTTTACCGATTTCAGATATAAACAATCACATTCTTCCTGCTTATTCTCTTCATCATTATCTCTAAACAGCTCCGACAACAACCGTAACAAAATCTTCCTTATCCAAATATTTACGACTCAACTCCTGTATCCTTTCTGGAACCATATTATTAATTTCATCGACCATTTTTTCCACGTAACGATTATCTTTTCCGTTTTCCACATTTTCTATTGAGACATCTGCTATTCCGAACGGACCGTCCAATATCCTCATAATTTCTCCCATCATTACACTCTTTACCATATTCAGCTCCTCTTCCGGCACAAGCTCTTCCGATAAACGTTTTATCTCCTTGTATATTTCATCTACCGCATTGCGGGTATATTCCGCTGCTACTTCAGTAGAAATAGCCAGATAACCGCTATCTTCCATATTAATCATTCCGGCAAAAGCTCCATATGTATATCCTTTGTCTTCGCGCAGATTACTAACTAAACGAGAACCGAAATAACCGCCCAATACCATTGCTACAACCTGCATTCCGATAAAATCGGGATGATTTCTCGGAAATAAAACTTTTCCTATACGGATAGCAGATTGCAATGCCCCCTCTTTTTTTACCTCTACAAGCGAATCCGTATGAATCATCGGCAATTTATACTCCGCTTTCTTATAAGACGGCAATTTTTGCATCAATTCTGAAATAATATCCAACTCCCCTTCCTCTATTTTTCCGCTTACCACACAAAAAACATTCTCCTTACAATAAAAAGATTTATAGAAACTTTTAATGTCTTCCGTATTCAACGAATCATAACAGTCTGCTTCCGAATAAAATCCATAAGGGTGTCCTTTCCCGTATAATGCCTGTGCAAATAGCTCCCTTGCCCGAAAATCCACTTTTTCCCTTTCTACCAGAAGCGCCTGTTTCCGTTTCGCTTTATAAATATTCAACTCTTCTTCTGGAAACGATGGAAACAATAAAACCTCTTCCAAAACATCCAAAGCTTCCTTAAAAAAACGTTTCAAACAACAAATCGTAACAACTGAATAATCCCTGTCCAAACTGACATCATAATATAATCCGTAAAAATCCAGCCTTTCCGAAATCTGTTCCGAACTATATTTCCGAGTTCCTTCACTTAACATATTCAATAAAGAAGAAGCCACAAACGGTTTATTTTGATACTTCACCCCAGCCCTGAATACGACACTTATTCTTAAAACATCCTGAGTACCGGTATTCACAGAATAAATATTTACTCCGTTCGGAACTTTTGTTTCACTGAACTGCAACACATCTATATAGTGCGGTATTACGATTTCCGGTTGTTTTGTTCTATCTGCCATACTTATAAACATTTTCTATTCTTTAACATACAATAATGTAGAACTGTTTTCCGGAATAAAAATCCGGTTTGCCGTTTGCATTATATCGTCAGACGTAATTGCCCGATATACGGATAACTCCGTATTTACCAAATCGATGTCCCCAAGCATATCGTAAAAACAGAGATTCATGGCCTTATTCATTACATTTATCTCTCCGAATATGGTATTCGCTTCAAACTTATTTTTTACCTTTTCCAATTCATAATCCCCGACCGGTTCTTTTTTTATCTTCTCCAACTCATTCAAAAGAGCTTTCTCCGCCGTTTCAATATTCGCTCCCGGAGCAACCTGGCCAGTCATAACGAAAAGTCCAGGGTCCATATCCCCTGTAACATAGGCATTCACACTGGTAAACAACTGCTCTTTCTTCACCAAATTCTGATACATACGTGCCGAAGTACCGTTAGAAAGAATATCCGATATCGTATCACATATATGAAATTCCCGGCTGAAACGTCCCGACATATGATATACGACATAAATAACGGATGCCGGAACTTTTCTTTCAACAAGTTCTCTTCTGGGCTCCGTTTGTAGCGGTTCCTGCGGGATAATCCCGAACGGTTCCGTTCCTTTCGGTATATCCCCGAACCATTTTTCAACCTTTTCAAATACTTCTTCTGCTTCAAAATCCCCGGCTACCGTCAGAATAGCATTATTCGGATTATAAAACCGCTTGTAAAAACTTTCCACATCTTCTATTCTCGCATTGCGTATATGGTCAGGAGTCATCCCTATCGTAGCCCATCGGTAAGGGTGTACCTTATAAGCCAACGGACGCAACAAAAGCCAGATATCACCGTACGGCTTATTCAAATAACGCTGGTTGAACTCTTCTATCACCACTTTTTTTTGCAACTCCAACGTTTCGTTATTGATAACCAGATTATGCATCCTATCGGATTCCAACCATAAAGCCGTTTCTATATTATCTTTAGGCAATACGATATAATAATCCGTATAATCATTATTGGTAAAAGCATTGTTCTCGCCTGCCGCCATTTGCACCGGCACATCGAAATAAGGTGCATTTTCCGAACCGCCAAACATCAAATGTTCAAAAAGATGAGCAAAACCGGTATTGGCCGGATTCTCATTCCGGGCACCTACTTTATATATGATATTGACCGCTGCCATAGGTGTAGAATTATCTCTATGGGCAATCACCGTCAAACCGTTATCCAATACTTTTTTCTTATAACTTATCATTATCGCCTGCCTTTTTATAATTCAAAAATTCCTTTTCCAATATTTTAACCCCTTTCTCATTTGCAATTCCGCGGATATGGTAATTGATAAATTCCATATGTGTTCTGTTCAAATCTATCTCCAATGCTTTGTCCGTTTTATTGTTCAAAACCGTATCCATAATTGCCGTAATATATACAATTATCGCTCCCGGATTAAAATCGTTTCTGTAAATTCCCTCCTCTATTCCCTGCTTCATATTATCTCTAATAAAAGAGATCATCACATCTCGGGAATGTTTTTGCTGCATCTCGTACAATTTAGGATATACTTTCCGGAACGTTCTGTAAAAAATACCGAACGAAGGAAGCGGATTGGTAGCCTGAAATTGTAAAACATGAATAATCATTTGTATCGCATTATACTTTTTTCCTTTCAATTTTTCCATATAAGCGATATATCCTTTTTGCCGGTAAGACAATATTTCCCGTATCAATGTTTCTTTATCCTTAAAATTATTATAAAGAGTCATTTTCGATACGCCAATCCGGTCGGCAATATCCTCCATCGTCAATCCTTCCACACCATACTCTTCAAAAAGGGCATATATTTTCTTTAAATAAACATCTTTTTTAGACATACCTATCCTTACCAAATAGTTTACAAACAAAAATAATATAAATTTAACAACTGTTTTGTACCTTTGAAAAAAATAGTTTCAGAATGAAATTCAGCGATATTCCAGGACAACAAAAAATAAAAGAATTATTTATAAAAACCACTAAAGAAGGGCGTATTCCCCATGCCCAATTATTCAACGGACCGAACGGATACGGCACTCTCGCACTCGCCATAGCGTACGCCCAATATATTTTATGTGAAGACAAAAAAGAAAACGATTCCTGCGGAATCTGCCCCTCTTGCTATAAAATAAGCAAACTGGAACATCCCGACCTACACTTTTCCTTTCCCGTCAATAAAAGTCAATATACGGAAATTACCAACAGCAAAGGTGAAATCATCAGCGATTCATTGATAAGAAAATGGAGGGAACAAGTATTAACCCTGAAACCGAACGGATATTTTACAGAAAAAGATTGGTATAATACCATTAATTTAGGAAAAAACAGCCAGGGAAACATCAGCCGTGCAGAAGCCAATGAAATCATACGGAAATTAAGCTATAAATCTTTCGAAGGAGGATATAAAATATTGATTATCTGGTTGCCGGAACGGATGAATGAAGCCGCAGCCAACGCTTTGCTGAAATTGTTCGAAGAACCGGCTGAAAAAACCCTTTTCTTATTCGTTACAGCCGACAGCGATTCGATGTTAAAAACAATCCTTTCTCGTACCCAAATATTGAACATTCCTCCGATAGATACAGAATCTATTTACAAGTATCTGTCCGATACTTATGAAGATAAGGAAAAATGCGCAGCTATTGCCCGTATGTCCGGAGGCGATTGTATGAAAGCCGTCGATATGATGGAAGATAATACGGATAACGAAAATTTTGAATTGTTTTCAAGCTTGATGCGTCTTTGTTATACCGTAAATCATCTGGGATTAATCGAATGGGCCGAAAATATAGCAGGCTTAGGAAGAGAATCCCAAAAAAACTTTTTAACATACTCTCTTAATTTACTGAGAGAAAGTTATATTTTATCGGTAGGAGTACCCGAAATATCTTATATATACGGAAAAGAAGCCGAATTTATCAACAAATTCTACCCATTTATACATTATAAAAATATTGTTTATCTAACGGAAGAGTTCGAAAAAGCGATAAGAGATCTTTCCTCCAACGGAAATGCAAAAATTATTTTTATCCATTTTGCATTGTCAATCAGTAAACAGATAAGAAAAGTATGAGCCGAGCAGTCCTTTTAACCGGAGGAAATACACCGGAAATAGATAAAAACATACATAAAGTAAGGGAACTTATCAACAAAGAATTAGGAACCATTATACAAACCTCCTCGATTTACGAATCCGAACCGTGGGGATTTCAGGCTACTCATCATTTTCTGAATCAGATAATAATTATCGACACTAGATTATTGCCGGAAGAACTGCTTTTTAAAATATGGGATATAGAACGCCGTTTCGGAAGATCCAGAGGGACAGCAGAAGAAGAAAAGCTCAAATACCAGAAACGGTTATCGGAAAAAACACCTGTTTATAAGTCCCGTACAATGGATATAGACATATTATTTTATGATAGTCAAATAATCCATACCCCTTTGCTAAATATCCCCCACCCCCTTATTCCTTTCAGAAATTTCGTACTTATTCCTTTAAAAGAGATACTCCCCGATTTCATACATCCTATTCTCAATAAACCGATAAAAGATATCGACTGTTAATCCATATTATTTTTTTATTTATATAATTTTAAAATTAAAATAAAGAAATATAATAGCTGTCAATACTGTTTAAGAAAAATACATATTTTTCTTGGATATATCGAACTAAAAATAAATTAACAATAGATGAACGAAGCAATATCGTTTAAATCAGATAAGTAAATCGGCTATCAACAATTTGTTTATGAAATTATAAAGAAGGGCAAATTACTTTGAAATGAATATTGATGATGTTGAAAAAATTGTATTATGTTGTTTGCCCTTTTTAAAAGATTTTATTTGCAATTTTAAAAGTAAAACCTTCTATAATTCTCTTTATATTTTACAAGATTTTTTCTATAAAATTTATGAAAAGATATGAATAGCAATTCCGTATTTTATTTGTATCTTTTTCAACAACTGTTGACAATTTTATTTTATTGGTTATCTGTTGATTAAATATGATTGACAAGTATTATGGATTTGTCTGTTTATAATAAGAGTCTGAAATATTTGTTTTGTTAATATAATATGAAATCAGGGTACAGAAATAAAACAGTCGGTATTTTGCATTTTGAATGAATGTAAAGTCAGTTGTTTATAATATTGATTAAAGGTATTAGGGATAAATTCGAACAATCGTTTTTATATATAAAAGCAGAAGTTTTTATTACGGTTTGAAGAAATGGTATTTTTATATTTATGATTTTAATAAAATAAACATGTAATTTTTTTATAAAGATTATAAAGTATAAATGTTATTTATTTTATTTTGTTTTGCAGAAACAACCTTCTAAGTGGTCGTTTATAAAACCGGTTGCCTGTAAGAATGCATAGCAAATGGTAGAACCGAAAAATTTAAAGCCTCTTTTTTTCATATCTTTACTAATAGCGTCCGATTCGGAAGAAGTGGCGGGAATTTGGTTCAGAGTTTTGAAGTTATTAACAATCGGTTGTCGGTTAGGAAAAAAGGATATGATATATTGATAAAAACTTCCGAACTCTTTTTGAATGGCTATAAATAATTGGGCGTTGTTAATTGTACTGTTTATTTTTAATCGGTTTTTAACAATTCCGTTAAATTGCATTAATCGTTCGACGTCTTCCGAAGTCATCTGCGCCACTTTATTTACGTCAAAATAACAAAAGGCTTCTCGGTATCCTTCGCGTTTTCGGAGAATAGTGATCCAGGATAATCCTGCCTGAGCGCTTTCGAGTACCATAAATTCAAATAAAGTTTTATCATCGGTAACAAGCTTTCCCCATTCTTCATCGTGGTATTTTGTATATAATTCGTCTGTTCCTGCCCAACCGCAACGCCTATTTATTATATCTTCCATATTTATTATTTCTTATTTTACAATAATATATTCGATAACAGGGCTTTCTGCAATTTTATTCAAAGCTTTTTTTATTTCATTACGTCGTAAAAAAAATTCGCTGCGGGCAGAAGCAGAAGAAAAAGAAACAAATAACCGGCCGTTCGTAATGCTTATTTTGTTCGTTGCATCTGCAATGGCATTTCCTACAATATCCCTCCATGCATTCAGTACGCGCCCTTCCCTGATGCTTCTGGAAAGAGTAACGTCGTTTTTTATAATCTCTTTTATAATATCTCCTATGGAAGTAGGCTCTGTTCGGCGCATATAATAGTAATGAATAATGAAATCGGATTATTGAATATTTATTTCACCGTTGTCTACCGTAAATAAAGTATAAGTTTGTGTCAATTTTTTTAGTAAGCCGTCCAATCTCACTTTATTGCTGTCGGTAATGAAAATCTGTCCGAATTTATCTTGTGAAACCAGAGCAATAAGGTTAGATACTCTCTGAAGGTCTAATTTATCGAAAATATCGTCTAACAATAAAATGGGTTTGAAATTCTTAATAGCGGTGATAATATCGAATTGCGCTAATTTCAGTGCGATTAAAAATGATTTTTGTTGTCCTTGCGAACCGTATTTCCGAATGGGATAATCCTTTATCTTCATTTTGATATCGTCTCTGTGAATACCGACAGTGGTGAAACCGTTTATTTTGTCTTTTTCAAAAGAGTTTGCCAATAACTCCGAAAGGGATGCTTTCGATAGATCGCTGTTATACGATAAGCTTACCTTTTCATGTTCGTCAGATAGAATACTGTAATAATACTCTACGACAGGAGTGATTTTTTCGATAAATTCCGTTCGTTTTTTGTAAATAATGGATGCCAGCTCGTCCATCTGCATATTTATTATATCCAATATTTCCAATGAGTGGGTATTTTGCAGCTCTTTCAATAATCGGTTTCTTTGTATCAATAATCCGTTATATCTTACTAATGTACCGAGGTATTCCTTGTCTATTTGAGATAAAAAAGCATTCATGTACCGGCGCCGTTCGTCTGCCGATTCATTTATCAGACAGGTATCTGCCGGCGAAACCATAACAATAGGAAACAAACCTATGTGTTCGGATAGTTTCGCATATTCTTTATCGTTTCTTTTTATGACCTTTCCGGAAGAAGGTTTATAACTGCAAACTACTTTTTCATACCGTTCATCGTTTATTTCATAATTGCCGTCCAGCATGAAAAAATCCGTTTCATGTTTTATACATTGATTATCCGTTAGATTAAAAGCGCTTTTTCCCATGGAAAGATAATAGATGGCGTCGATAATATTCGTTTTTCCGGTTCCGTTGTTTCCGGTGAAACAATTTATCTTTTTTGAGAAAAAGAGTTGCGAAGTGTTTATATTTTTAAAATGGATGATATTTAATTCTTTTAAATACATTCGGTTATTTGGATTACGGATAAATACGCTTTTTTTCTATATTTTAAACAAAAATAAAAATAAAAAGGATGAAAATGTTTTAATTTATGCAAAAAGATTTAATTTTGCAGAATCGTAAATTGTATGTTACCTAAAGATAATATAACAAGGATAAATTATGTTGGAAAAGAAAAATCAGAAAGAAGACCCTGAACAGAAAATAGAAACGGCAATCGACAATACGGAAATTTTTATCAGGAAAAACGGAAAAGTCTTGTTGATTGTTTTAGGGGCGGTCTTTTTAATCGTATGTGCTTATTTCGGTGCGAAATATCTTTATTCAATGCCGCGTGAAGAAAAAGCTTCTGCAATGATGTTCGGTGCACAACAACGTTTTCAGGTGGATTCTTTCGATGTAGCTTTGAACGGAGGTAACGGATATGCCGGATTTTTGGAAGTAATCGATACATACGGTTCTACGAATGCGGGGAATATCGCAAATCATTATGCCGGAATATGTTATCTGAAACAAGGCGATTATCAGAATGCAATCAAATATTTGGGTAAATATTCCCATACGAAAGGAATAGCGTCTGAAGTTATCAATGCACAGAATTATGGATTGATGGGAGATGTCAACGTGCAGTTGGGAAATTTACAGGAAGCCGTTAAAATGTTTGAAAAAGCCGTTGAAGCCACCGATAATGATTTTACCGCTCCTTACTATTTGAAAAAATTGGGAATGGTGAATGAAAAATTGAATAATAAAGCACAGGCTTTGAAAGCTTACGAAAGAATATTGAATGAATATCCTACCTCTTTCGAAGGAAGGGATATCGAGAAATATATCGGTCGTTTAGCTCAAAATTAGGATTTATTTTAGTTTATTATTAAATTATCTCTTGAGGGGTTGTTATGTTGATAGCGATCCCTCAATTTTTTATGGGATTAGAATAAATCGTTTTATTTTTCTTATTTTGTATTTGCATATTTTGGTTAGGAATTATTTATATAGTTTCATGAAAAGTTTTAACGTTTAAATTATATTTATTATGGCATCGAATTTAAAAAATTTGTCTGTTTTCGATTCACCTGTTCCTTCGGCAAAAGGGATGTCTTTCGGAATTGTCGTGGCAGAATGGAATAGCCAGATAACGATTCCGTTGTTGGAAGGAGCTGTAAAATTGCTTAAAGAACAAGGTTGCGAAGAGGGGGATATTATTATAAAAAAGGTTCCCGGGACTTATGAATTGACACTTGCTTCACAGTTTATGTGCGAATATACCGATGTAGATGCCGTAATTGCTTTGGGATGTGTAATACAAGGCGAAACCCGGCATTTTGATTTTATTTGCCAGGGAGTTACGCATGGCATCAATCATGTAGCTTTGGAATATAATACGCCGATTGCTTTCGGCGTATTGACCGTCGATAATTTGGAACAAGCGAAAGACCGTGCAGGCGGGAAATTGGGGAATAAGGGAGAAGAAGCCGCTGCTACGGCAATTAAAATGGCTGTTATTAAAAATGAGATGGAAGAATCGGAACAATAATTTTTATCGGTTCATACTTTATAAGAAGAAACAAGTATATTTCACTTGTTTCTTCTTTTGATAATAAGGGGTTTTTAAGTTGTGTTTTACAGGAAAATTATACATATCGATATGGATGCCTTTTACGCTTCGGTGGAACAGCGCGATAATCCTCAATACAGGGGTAAACCGCTTGCTGTCGGCCGTTCTGAAGAAAGAGGCGTAGTTGCTGCAGCCAGTTATGAGGCGCGGCGTTATGGTATTCATTCGGCAATGCCTTCCTTAAAAGCGAAAAAATTGTGTCCTGAATTGATATTTGTTCCCGGACGAATGGATTATTATAAGTCTGTTTCAGCACAAATTCACGAGATATTTCATGAATATACGGATATAGTAGAACCGATTGCTTTGGATGAGGCCTTTTTGGATGTGACGGAAAATAAACGGGAAATCTCTTTGGCTGTGGATATAGCCCGGGCTATAAAAAGAGAGATAAGAGATCATATAGGATTGATAGCTTCTGCCGGAGTATCTTACAATAAATTTCTCGCTAAAATAGCTTCCGATTATCGCAAACCGGACGGGTTATGTACCATTCATCCGGACAAGGCACAAGAATTCATAGAAAAGTTGCCTATCGAATCATTTTGGGGAATAGGCCATGTAACGGCAAGGAAGATGCATAAAATGGGCATTCATAACGGTGCGGATCTGAAAAGCCAGACTTTGCCTTTTTTGGTACATTATTTCGGAAAATCGGGTATCATATATTATAATTTTGCGAGAGGTGTCGATACCCGGCAAGTAACTCCGGTAAGGCTTCGTAAATCGGTGGGGTGCGAACGGACGTATGAAAAGGATTTATTGACTTTTGAAGAACGGGCTGAACAGGCCGATATACTTGTGGATATGTTAATATCACGATTGGAAAAGGCCTGTTTTAAAGGACATACGCTTACCCTTAAAATTAAATTCAGTGATTTTGTTCAGAAGACAAAGAGCATAACCCCTTCCCTTATATTGGATTCCGGTACTAAAAAAGAGATATATGACCTTACCCGTCAATTATTGGACGATCCTGCTTTAGAAGGAACAAAAATACGTCTTTTAGGCCTTTCTCTGTCCAATCCGGTACAAGAATTTGTAAATACCTCACAAAGTCAGTTAACGCTCGATTTCGGGGATGATTTTTCATTATCCGGCAAAACCTTATAGGCTTTTCCGGTAATAAAAAACAGGAATGTATTTACATTCCTGTTTTTTGTCTGTTTTGTCAATAGTTTAGTGGCAACCGCAACCGCTGTCGCATCCGTCTTCACAATCTCCTCCTTCACATCCGCAGCCACAACCGCATTGATGGAAATCTTCCGGTCTGGAATCTCTTACACCGACGACTTCTCCTTCGAAATTCAGGGTTTTGCCTGCCATCGGATGATTGAAATCCATTGTCACTACCTCATCGTTAATAGCTTTTACCAATCCCATAAGGCGGTTTCCGTCATTGTCCATCATAGGAAGCATATTGCCTACCTTCAAAAGGTCTTCATTGACTTTTCCGTCTATCATAAACAGGTGTTTCGGCAATTCCACTACCGCTTCTTCCATAATGTTTCCATACGCTTCCTCGGGAGTTAAAGAAAAAGTGAATTTGTCACCTGTTTCTTTTCCATCTATATTTGCCTCGAATTGAGGAAGAAGAGTGCCTGAACCGAAAACGAATTCGAGCGGTTTGGATGCTTCTACTTTTTCAACCACATTGCCGTCCACCGTCAATGTATAGCTTAATGATACGAATTTGTCTTTAGTAATTTTCATAAAAAGTGAAAGTTGGTTTTATAGGATAAGAAACCGGTTGTTTTGTGTTGCAACCGGTTTCTTCTTAGTTTATTATAACAGGCTTTCTAAGGTATCGCTGGTAACAACTAAATTTCTGTCTCCGTAACCGTTATCTATTTTGGATACATAAGGCCAGAATTTGTTTTCCTTAACCCATGCGAGCGGATATACGGCTTTGCTTCTCGAATATTTGTGGTTCCATTCGTCGCCTGTTGCCTCTTCTGCCGTATGGGGAGCCATTTTCAATACATTATCTTCCGTGTCGGCAGTACCTGCTTTGATTTCTTCACACTCTTTCTTAATTTCGATAAGAGCTTGCAGGAATCTGTCTAATTCGGCTTTCGGTTCGCTTTCTGTCGGCTCTACCATTAAGGTTTCATGTACAGGGAACGATAAGGTCGGCGCATGGAAACCATAATCCATCAAACGTCTTGCGATGTCGGCACATTCTATTCCGTAATCTTTGCGGAAGTTACGGCAATCTACGATCATTTCGTGTCCTACCCTGCCTGTTTCACCGCTGTAAACGATACCGTATTCTCCTTTTAATGCCGAAGCCATATAATTTGCGTTCAGAATAGCCATTTCGGTTACTTTTCTCAAACCGTTCGCTCCCAACATTTTGATATAACCGTAAGTGATAGCCAATACGCCTGCACTACCCCACGGGGAAGAAGCTACCGCAGTGATTCCCTGTTCGCCTCCTACTCCTGCTACGATAGAATGGGAAGGAAGGAACGGAGCCAGATGTTTGGACGCTGCAATGGTACCTACGCCCGGACCACCGCCCCCGTGAGGAATAGAGAATGTTTTGTGAAGGTTCAAATGGCAAACGTCCGCACCGATAAATCCCGGATTGGTAAGCCCTACTTGTGCATTCATATTTGCACCGTCCATATATACTTGTCCGCCGTTTTCATGTACGATGTCGCATAATTCGCGAATTTTCGCTTCGAATACGCCGTGTGTGGACGGATAAGTAATCATGGCTGCTGCAAGCCTTGATTTGTACTGTTCCGCTTTTTTACGGAAATCTTCTACACTGATATTTCCTTTATCGTCACAGTCGACAACGACTACTTCCATACCTGCCATAGCTGCCGATGCAGGATTGGTTCCGTGTGCCGAAGCAGGAATCAATGCTATGTTACGGCCGCCTTCGTTACGGCTTTGGTGGTATGCACGGATAACCATCAAACCGGCGTACTCTCCGGATGCTCCGGAATTCGGTTGGTTCGATACTGCTGCAAAACCGGTAATCGTAGCCAAATCTTTTTCCAGCTCTTTCATCATTTCCATATATCCTTGTGCCTGGTCTGCCGGTACGAAAGGATGGATATTTCCCATTTCTGCAAGACTGAGCGGCATCATGTTTACTGCTGCGTTCAGCTTCATTGTGCAGGAACCTAATGAAATCATGCTGTTAGCCAATGAAATGTCGCGGCGTTCCAATTTTTTAATGTAACGCATCAGGTCCGTTTCATTGTGATATTTGTTGAATACCGGTGCTGTCAGGATAGCGCTTTCCCGTTTCATGGAAGGACAGAACGACTCTTTTTCTTCAATGGAAGAAAGAACGATAGTCGGTTTTCCTGCTGCTTCGGCCAATATGGCAATGACGGTATTCACTTCGTCCAAAGTAGTCACTTCGTCAAAGCTCATTCGTACGCTTTGAGCGTTCGGATAGAAAAGGTTGATCTGTTTTTCTTCGGCTATTTTGCGTACTTTTTCAGCATCGGCTTCTACTTCGATTGTATCGAAGAAACATTCGGATGCTAATTTATATCCTAATTTTTTAGCGGCTTCCGCTACGGCTGCCGTGTGTGAATGAGCATGTAAAGCGATGCGGTGTATGCCTTCCGGGCCGTGATAAACGGCAAACATACCTGCCATAGTTGCCAGCAGTGCCTGTGCCGTACAGATGTTGGAAGTTGCACGTTCCCGTTTGATGTGCTGTTCACGGGTTTGAAGCGCCATACGTAACGCTTTGTTCCCCAATCGGTCGACAGAAACACCGATGATACGTCCCGGCATCAAACGTTTGAACTCTTCTTTGGTAGCCAAATAAGCGGCAGAAGGGCCTCCTAAGCTCATCGGAATACCGAAACGTTGCGTAGAACCGACAACGATGTCAGCACCCCACTCTCCCGGAGCTTTTAATAATGCCAAGCTCAGGAAATCGGCAACAACCGTTACCAGAATGCCTTGTTCATGTGCTTTTGCTGTAAATCCGGAGTAATCTTTGATAGCTCCGTTAGCTCCCGGATATTGTAAAATAACCCCGAATTCGGAACCGTTGAATTCATATTCTTCGAAATTTCCGGTAACTATCTCGATACCGAACGGTTCGGAACGGGTAAATATAACGTCTAATGTCTGCGGATAAATATTTTCGTCAACAAACAATGTTTTTTTATTTGCTTTGACAGCGTCCCGTGAACGTCCGTGGAACATCATCAACATTGCTTCTGCTGCGGAAGTGCCTTCATCCAACAGCGAACAGTTGCTGATTTGCATACCGGTCAATGAAACCACCATGGTTTGGAAATTCAATAGTGCTTCCAAACGTCCTTGCGATATTTCCGCCTGATACGGAGTATAGGAGGTGTACCATGCCGGGTTTTCAAAGATGTTGCGGATGATAGCTGCCGGAGTAGCTGTCGGATAATATCCCATCCCGATAAAAGTACGGTACGGGTGATTTTTTTTGGCCAATTCCCGGATATGGGCTGCAAATTCATATTCGCTCATCCCTTCTGCCGGTAAATCCAAAGGTTTAGGTAAACGGATAGAAGCAGGCATTACCTGTGAAATCAATTCATCTACGGATTTTACGCCGATTACCTTCAACATCTGTTCAACATCTTTTTCGTTTGGACCGATGTGTCTGTTAACAAATTTATCTTGTGACATATTAAAAAATGGTTTTATTTATTTTGTAAACTTATCAAAGTTAAAACAATTATATTAAAACGGAAAGCCATTATTATTTATTCTGTTGTTGTTCTTTATATTTTTTCAGTCCGTCTTCAAGGAATTGTATATAACCGTTCACATCCAAATTGTACCCACGTGTGGGAGCCAGCATTTCTCCGTCGTTATCCAATAATACGTAATAAGGTTGGCCGTTTACGTTAAACCGTTTCGCCTGAAAATCGGCATTGATTTTACCGATGGTTTTCAACACCTTTCCAGAACTTGTGGTAACCCAGTCGCTTTCTGGAAGCTCTTTTTTGTCATCTACGTAAAGGGCAATGATTACGTAATCGTTGCGTAAAATGTCCAATACGCGCGGGTCTGCCCATACATTGGCTTCCATTTCCCGGCAGTTTACGCATCCGTGTCCGGTAAAGTCGATGAATACGGGTTTCCCAACTTTTTTAGCGTACGCCATACCTTCGTTATAGTCGAAGAATCCTTCCAGGTTATGCGGTAAATGGAGAAAATCGCTGTATTTAGCCGTAATTTTTTCCGAATTACTGTTATTGTTGCTGTTTCCTGAAGTTTGCTGGTCGTAAAGGTTGAAATCCAATGTATGCATCGGAGGCAGATAACCGGATAACGCTTTTAACGGAGCTCCCCACATACCCGGAATCAGATATACTACGAAAGCGAAAGTGATGATGGCCAGGAAAAGGCTTTTTACTTTTACATAAGGAGTGTCCGAGTCGTGGGCGAATTTGATTTTTCCTAAGAAATAGAGCCCTAACAAAGTGAAAATAACGATCCAGAAAGCTAAATAAACTTCCCGGTCGAGAATTCCCCAGTGATAGGTTTGGTCGGCTACGGAAAGGAATTTCATACCCAATGCCAATTCGACGAAACCCAGTACTACTTTTACGGAATTCAACCAACCGCCCGATTTGGGCAAGTTCTTCAACAGAGAAGGAAAGAAAGCGAATAACGTAAAAGGTAAAGCGAATGCAGTGGAGAAAACCAGCATGGTGATAATCGGTTGCCATACTTCGCCTTGTGTGGATTGTACGAGGATGGAACCTACGATCGGTCCGGTACAAGAGAAGGATACCAACACCAAAGTAAGTGCCATGAAGAAAGTACCTATAAATCCGCCTTTATCTGCCTTGGAATCGCTTTTGTTTACCAGCCAGCTCGGAAGTACGATTTCGAAAGCTCCGAAGAAAGAGGCTGCAAAGAACATGAATATCAGGAAGAACAATACGTTCGGAATCCAATGCGTCGATAACCAGTTGAAAATATCGGCTGTTACGGCGTCGCCTCCGACAATCCAGGTAATGAAGATAATGACGGCAATCGGAAGGGTATAAAGTGCGATGATGGATAAACCGTAAAAACTTGCCATCATGCGTCCTCTGGCTTTATTGTCGCTCCCTTTCATAAAGAAAGAAACGGTCATCGGGACCATCGGGAATACGCAAGGTGTGAGTAATGCTGCGAAGCCCCATAAAATAGCTTCTACGATCATGCCCCAAATGGATTTTTCTTCGTTGAGGTCGCCTTGCAAGATTGCCGGGTCGCCGGTAGGTGTGGGAGCGATATTGCTGTTTGCCGTAGTTGCGGCATTATCCGCAGGAGCCGTACCGTCTGTCCCGTTGAGGCGGAAAACGAAGTCGTGTTCCATCGGAGGCAGACAGGTGTCATCGTTGCAGGTTTGCCACTCTACCGTTGCACGGAGTATTACGCCGGATGCAGAAGTGACTTTTACCTTTTGGATGAAAGAGGCGCTGTCAGCATAGTGCCCGATTTCCATGTTGAAGCTGGCATCGTGTTTCCTTTCGGCCTCTTTTACAGGTTCTGTTTTGCCTACCAATTCCACTCCCGGAGTTTCGGAAAAGGTGAATACGGTGGGATTAGGCCCTCCGTCATAAGGACCCATATCGTACATGTACCACGGAGCCTCGATTGTGGCGGTCATTGTTAATTCATATTCTCCTGCTGAGAGTTCCGTTACTTTACTGCTCCAGGTAACAGGTTCTTCGATTTGAGCTTTCGCTGAAAATACAGATAAAATGAAAGCTACTAAAAAAGTAAGTTTTAATTTCATTATTATACGGTTAGGTTTTCAGTTTGTATTATTTATTCGAGTTCCCAGTCGTAACCGTCTTTACGGTCTTTGACAACAACCCCCATGTTTTGTAATTCATTGCGGATTTTGTCTGAGGTCGCCCAATCTTTTTTACTTTTGGCATCCAAGCGGATATTGAGAATCATATCGACTAAACCGGAAACGAGATTTTGGTTATCGGCAATGGAATCATCCCGTAATCCTAAAATATCGAAAACGATTTCGTGCATATCATTGCTGAGTTTGTCCAAATCTTCTTGGGTAATTTTTTGTTCCCCTTCGTGCAGTTGGTTGATGATACGTACCCATTCGAAAAGCTGGGCAATGGCGATCGGACTGTTCAGGTCGTCGCATAATGCTTCCATACACTCTTTTTTGAGGGATGATACATCGACAGTGGATTCGGAAGAAGGTTTGATCTTTTTTAATGTGGAAACGGCTTTCAGCAAACGGTCCAATCCTTTTTCTGCGGCCGATAATGCTTCATTCGAGAAATCGAGCGTACTGCGATAATGCGCTTGCAGAATAAAGAAACGGATGGTCATCGGGGCATAAGCTTTTTCCAGCAGTTTGTGGTTTCCGGTGAACAGCTCTTCCAGCGTAATGAAATTTCCCAATGATTTTCCCATTTTTTGCCCGTTGATAGTAATCATGTTATTGTGCATCCAGTACCTTACCGATTCATGTTTAAGGGCAGCCGTACTTTGGGCTATTTCGCATTCGTGGTGGGGGAACATCAAATCCATGCCGCCTCCGTGTATGTCGAATTGTTCTCCTAAGTATTTGGTGCTCATGGCAGAACACTCTAAGTGCCAACCCGGGAAGCCGACGCTCCACGGGGAGTTCCAGCGCATGATATGTTCGGGAGAGGCTTTTTTCCATAAAGCGAAATCGGCGCTATGGCGTTTATCGGATTGTCCGTCCAAATCCCGGGAAGCGGCGATCATCTCTTCCAATACCCTGCCCGACAGTTTTCCATAATGGAATTTCCGATTGTATTTTTCTACGTCGAAATAGACAGAACCATTGCTCTCATAAGCATATCCGTTTTCCAGGATAACTTTAATCATCTCTATTTGTTCGATGATGTGTCCGGAAGCCTGCGGCTCTATGCTCGGAGGAAGTACGTTCAGGTATTTCATTGCATCCCGGTAACGGTTGATATAATATTGAGCGACTTCCATCGGTTCCAGTTGTTCCAGCCGTGCTTTTTTGGCTACTTTGTCTTCGCCTTCGTCGGAATCGTTTTCCAAATGGCCTACATCGGTGATATTCCTTACATAACGGACTTTGTAATTCAGGTTTTGCAACAACCGGAAAAGCAAATCGAATGTAATAGCCGGACGGGCATGTCCCAAATGCGGATCGCCATATACCGTGGGGCCGCATACATAGAGCCCTACGAAAGGAGGATTGAGCGGGACGAACAGCTCTTTTTTCCTGTCCAGCGTATTGTATATTTTGAAATCCATAAAACAGCAATTTATAATATTTGCAGATTACAAAGGTATAAACTTTTTCCGGCACTTTCTTATTTACACTCTATTTTTCTTTCCCGGTGGAAATTTCGGCATTTTTTCGGTTTAATACTGAAAAAAATGAAGTAAAGGGAACGGATTTGCCTTCGATTGTTATTCTTTTTTCCTTTTTCGGAAATAAGGCGGAATTTTGTATCTGAATGAATGTATTATTACGGATAATTTCTATACTTTTGTGAAGTTAATGTTATGTAACGTTAATATTTACATTATACTGTTGTATGGCGGTTTATATATTTTTAACTTTTGTCATTTCTGCCGTTATCGGATGGATAGCGATTCCCAATATTATCGTTATCTCGAAAAGGAAACGGCTGTTCGATGCCCCCAATGAGAGGAAAGTGCACACACAGGCTATTCCGCGTTTGGGCGGAATTTCATTCCTGCCGGGCATGATGTTCTCTTTTTGTGTGGCATTGGGTGTGCGTTATCTGACAGGAAATCCGTTGGATGTTGCTTTTGAAGAATCTTTTTTTATCGATTTTCTCTTTTTTACCGCCGGTTTGATTTTGCTTTTTTTTATCGGAATGGCGGATGACCTGGTAGGTATATCCTATAAAAATAAATTTATCGTTCAGATATTGGCGGCTTTGCTGCTGACAGCCGGGGATGGTACGATTCATAACCTGCACGGATTGTTCGGGGTATGGGAAATTCCGAACGTGCTGGGGGTTTTTATTACGGTATTGGTTACGGTAGGCCTTGTGAACGCTTATAATTTGATTGACGGGGTGGACGGTTTGTGTTCGGGATTGGGGGCTATTGCATTGACTATCCTTTCGGGATGGTTTTTTTATAATAATATCTCCGTTTATGCTATGCTGGGGGCAGGTATGTTGGGGACATTAGTCGTATTTTTCCTATATAATGTACGCGGGTTGCGTTTAAAGATATTCATGGGAGACGGGGGATCTCTGATGTTGGGATATACGATTGCTTTTCTGGGTTTGAAATTTTATAATTTCAATTTTAATCCTGACTTTTTCAATACTCCGAATGTGCCTGTTTTGGCCTTGTCGGTCGTATTTATTCCGGTATTCGATACCGTTCGGGTGTTCACCGAACGTATTTTGCGGGGGAAATCGCCTTTTTATCCGGATAAAACCCATGTTCACCATTTGTTTTTGAAAATAGGTTATACTCATTTGCAAAGTACGGGATTGATATTGATTGTAGCGATGCTTTTCGTTATCTTTAATTTCCTGTTTCAGGATATGAATATCAATATTTTGTTCTTTGCCAATATTATATTGGGATTGGTGTTTCTGAACTGGTTGCCGAAACAGGTGATAAGAAGGAAAGAGAGTCTTGTGCAGGGAAGCGGGAAAAGGCATGGAGAACAGAAATCGTATAAAAATAGGAATCGAAATACGGATTTATAAGTTTAAATATCAAAAATTAAGATATTATGGAATTTTCAGCAGAGATGATCGCTTCCTTTTTGGAAGGAGAAATAGTCGGTGATAAAAATACGGTTGTTAATAATGTTGCCAAGATAGAAGAAGCGGGAAAAGGAGACCTGGCTTTTTTAGCCAACCCGAAGTACGAACATTATGTTTATACGACAGAGGCTTCCATTGTGATTGTGAACAAAACTTTCCAGCCTTCGCATGAATATAAAGCGACCTTGATTAAGGTAGAAGACGCTTATTCCTGTTTCGCCCGGTTGCTCGACCTTTATGTCGCTAATAAACCGCAGAAAACCGGTATTAGCTCCCAAGCTTTTATCAGCGATTCTGCGTTGATTCCGGAGGATGCTTATGTGGGAGCTTATACGGTAATAGAGGATAAAGCCGCAGTGGGTAAAAATGCGAAAATATATCCGCAGGTTTATATAGGGGTGAATGTGAAAATAGGGGATAATGTAACGATTTATCCGGGAGTAAGAGTTTATGAGAATTGCGTTATCGGAAATAATGTGATTCTGCATAGCGGATGCGTGATTGGTGCCGACGGTTTCGGTTTTGCTCCGGTGGACGGTGCATATAAGAAAATCCCCCAAATCGGAAATGTGGTATTGGAAGATAATGTGGAAATCGGAGCCAATACTTGTGTCGACCGTGCTACGATGGGATCTACTTATATTCGTAAAGGGGTGAAATTGGATAACCTGATCCAGATAGGACACAATGTCGTTGTAGGCGAAAATACGGTAGCGGCTGCCCAGGTAGGAATCGCCGGCTCTGCCAAGATAGGAAAACACTGTATGTTTGCCGGACAGGTCGGGATAGCCGGTCATATCTCGATTGCGGATGGATGCCAGATCGGTTCGCAGGCGGGAGTGGGCTCTACCGTAAAAGAATCCGGTTCTGTGTTGTTGGGAACACCTGCTTTTCATGCGCGCGATTTCCAGAGAGCAAGTGTAGTTTATAAATCGTTGCCGGAGATGCGCCATAAAATATCCCAAATGGAAAAGGAGCTGAATGCGTTGAAAGCGATGCTCGATAAGTAATGCAGATATATCTTCAGCTACGGAAAGAGAAGAAATTGGATAGCAAGGGTAAAATAATTATGGGGGTGGACCCCGGTACCAATAAAATGGGATACGGGGTAATCCGTATTGCGGGAAACCGTATGGAATATGTGGTAATGGGGTATATCGAGCTTTCGAAGTTCAAAAACGTGTATTTGAAATTGAAATACATATATGAACGGGTAGGGAGCTTAGTGGCTGAGTATCTGCCGGATGAAGTGGCTTTCGAAGCTCCTTTTTTCGGAGAGAACGTACAGAGCATGTTGAAGCTGGGAAGGGCTCAGGGGGTGGCTATGGCGGCTGTACTGGGATATGGAATCGAAGTGTTCGAATATGCTCCCCGTAAAGTTAAGATAGCGATAACGGGGCAGGGGAGCGCTTCGAAAGAACAGGTGGCCTCTATGTTAAAAAATATATTGAATATCGCGGAGTTGCCCCGTAATCTGGATTCTACCGATGGTTTGGCCGTAGCCGTATGCCACTATTTCCAATCTTCGAGGCCTGGTTTCGGCAAAAGTTCATCCGGTTGGGACGATTTTTTGCGAAAAAATCCGGACAGAGTGAAACAATAGGCGGGAAAAATCCGTAAATTAATTATAAATTTGTAACTCAAACAGATATTAAAAGTTATTTAACCTCTAATAATTCTATTAAGAATGAAAAAGAATCTTTTGATTTTGGCTTCGGCTCTTTTTGCCGTAGCGTGCTCATCGACCCCGAAAGGTTATGAGATAAAAGGGAATATCCAGAACTTGAACGGGAAAGTTTATCTGGGTGTTTATGAGGGCAAACAGTTGGTTCGTATCGACTCTACCGACGCTGCCAATGGTGTTTTCACTTTTAAGGGCAATCTTGAATTACCGATGTTGGCTTCAATCGAATCAGCCGGTGAAGATGGCGTTTTAAATACTTTTTTCCTTGAAAACTCTCCTATTGTAGTCGAAGGAGATGCTTTCGATAAAAAAGGTATCGTTGTAAAAGGTTCTGTAACCGACGAAGGTTATCAGAAACTTTTGCCCAATATGAATTCAGTGGATTCGATGAAAGCATTTGTAACGAATAACCCGAATTCTGTAGCTGCTGCATATGTATTGTTCCGGAATTTGTCTTATCAGTTGCCTGCTGATGAATTGGATGCGATGATCGCTAACTTCCCTCAGGATATTCAGACTAAATCCGTTTATATCGAGAAATTGCGTGAAAGAATCGCTGCGATGAAAAATTCCGAAGTAGGCCAGCCTTATATGGAAATCGCCCTTCCCGATACTGCAGGTAATGTTGTTGCGCTTTCTTCCGTAGTAGGCGACGGTAAATACGTATTGCTCGATTTCTGGGCTTCATGGTGCGGCCCTTGCCGTAGGGAAAATCCGCATGTAGTAGCGGCTTATCATCAATTCAAAGATAAAGGTTTTACCGTATTCGGTGTTTCTTTGGACAAACCGACCGGGAAGGAAGATTGGAAAAAAGCGATCGTAAACGACGGTTTGGAATGGAATAATGTCAGCGACCTGCAATTCTGGGAATGCGCTCCTGCTAAACAATACGGTGTAGGTTCTATTCCTTCTAATTTCTTAATCGGCCCTGACGGTACTATCGTTGCTAAAAACCTTAGAGGCGATGCTTTGACCGCTAAATTGACCGAACTTTTAGGTCAACCTAAAAAATAATTCATCCCGGATGAAATAAATAATATTTCAAAGAGCGTTTTTTCCGGAAAAGGGAAAACGCTCTTTGTTTTTATCCCCGTTGCATGGTAAAAAAGAAAATCATAGCGATTATAGATGCCTTCTATTTCCCTTTTTTCCGCCGGTTTATCCCGTTGCAGACGTTCCGTTATGCTATTTGCGGAGGAGCGAATATGGGGTTCGATATCGTACTCTATTTTTTGCTGTATAATTTTGTTTTACAGAAACAGAATTTAGATTTGTCTTTTGTGGTTATCTCTCCGGAGATAGCTGCCTTTTTAATTACTTTTCCGGTTACTTTTTTTACCGGTTTGTGGCTTTCTAAGAATATTTCTTTTCAAAATTCCGTATTAGCTCACAGGACACAAGCTTTTCGTTATTTTTTAGTCGTATTGATGAATATTGCGATTAAATATTGGGGATTGAAACTATGTGTCGAGGTACTCCGTATTTTCCCTTCTGTTTCCAATGCGATAATGACTGTCATAACGATAATTTTCAGTTATTTGATGCAGAATCATTTTACGTTCAAGGGGAATAAACCGGACATTGAGAAATAGTCTATTTTGCAGGTACCGCTTTTATTTTCATTCCGTTCCGTTTCTTCGGGAACTTCTGTGAAAATTTTTTTGAAAAAGATCGACCTTTTTTGATAAGTTTCGTTCAAGGGATGTTGAATACCTTTGGTCGAATTGTGTCGTTTCTTTGCCCTGAAAAAGGCGTTTTTAGGGATATTATTTTCGGTGAAAGTTCTATACCGACAGGTTATAAAAAAATTCCCCGGTATATTATACCGGGGAATCGTTGGTATTTAATGGTTCGTTATTCCGCTTTGTTGTTTTCTTCCAACTGAGCCTTCAATTCAGCCAAACCGGAAATATCGCCGAGGGTTGTTTTTTCCATAGACGAGTTCAATTTCTTAACGGCTTTCTGAGTAGATTGCTGTTCTTTGGAACCTTTCTTGTCGTCGGCTTCGTTGTTTTCGTTCTGTGCAGGACGCGGAGCGTTAGACAAGGTAATCCGTTTGGTAGCTTTTACGAATTCGATTACTCTTAGAGTAAATGTTTCGCCTGCAGTGCCCGGAGTACCGTCTTCTTTCACAAGTTGTTTGGTAGGAACGAATCCTTCTACGCCTTGTTCGAGAGTTACTACATAACCTTTATCGGTTACTTCTGCAATAGTACCCTGGTGTTCGGTATCGACAGCGAACAATGTTTCGAATGAATCCCATGGATTTTCTTCCAGTTGTTTGTGTCCGAGGCTTAAACGGCGGTTTTCTTTGTCTATTTCAAGAACTACCACATCGATATCGGCACCTTTCTGAGTAAATTCAGACGGGTGTTTGATTTTTTTCGTCCAGCTTAAATCGGAAATGTGGATTAAACCGTCGACTCCTTCTTCGATTTCTACGAATACACCGAAGTTGGTGAAGTTACGCACTTTTGCAGTGTGTTTGGTACCTACGGCATATTTTTCTTCGATGTTTTCCCAAGGATCTTTAGTCAGTTGTTTGATACCGAGCGACATCTTTCTTTCTTCACG
The DNA here is from genome assembly GCA_018710935.1 of Candidatus Avirikenella pullistercoris. Classification (GTDB taxonomy): domain Bacteria; phylum Bacteroidota; class Bacteroidia; order Bacteroidales; family Rikenellaceae; genus Avirikenella; species Avirikenella pullistercoris. The sequence goes on from DVIX01000001.1 coordinate 23,515, forward strand.
GTCGAGCGTAAGGATTACGGCTTCGATTTCGTCTCCTACTTTCATAAATTCCTGTGCGGAACGGAGATGTTGCGACCAAGACATTTCGCTAACGTGAATCAAGCCTTCTACTCCCGGAGCGATTTCGATAAATGCACCGTAATCGGCCATAACGACTACTTTCCCTTTTACTTTATCGCCTACTTTCAGGTTTGCATCGAGCGCATCCCATGGGTGCGGAGTAAGCTGTTTCAAACCTAATGCGATGCGTTTCTTAGCATCGTCGAAATCGAGGATTACAACGTTCAGTTTCTGGTCGAGGTGAACGATCTCTTCCGGATGGTTGACACGTCCCCAAGAAAGGTCGGTAATGTGAATCAAGCCGTCAACACCGCCCAAGTCGATAAATACGCCGTAAGAGGTGATGTTTTTAACGGTTCCTTCCAATACTTGTCCTTTTTCCAGTTTGGAAATAATGTCTTTTTTCTGTTGTTCGAGTTCAGCCTCGATAAGCGCTTTGTGGGAAACAACTACGTTACGGAATTCCTGGTTGATTTTAACCACTTTGAATTCCATTGTTTTTCCTACATAGATATCGTAGTCACGAATAGGTTTCACATCGATTTGAGAACCCGGCAAGAAAGCTTCGATACCGAATACATCTACGATCATACCGCCTTTTGTACGGCATTTGATGTAACCTTTGATGATTTCGTCTTTGTCGAGCGCTTCGTTTACACGATCCCAAGAACGTAACTGGCGTGCTTTTTTATGGGAAAGAAGTAATTGGCCTTTTTTGTCTTCTGCGCTTTCGACATATACTTCTACTTTGTCGCCTACGGCAAGTTCCGGATTGTAACGGAATTCGCTTACGGGGATTACCCCTTCCGATTTGTAGCCGATGTTAACAACTACTTCTCTTTTGTTAACACTGATTACAGTCCCTTCGAGTACTTCGCCTACCTGAATATTGGATAAGGTTTGGTCGTACTTGGAAGTAATGTTTTCTTTCGATTCGCCGTAAAGGGCAAGGTCGTTCTCAAATGCGTTCCAATCGAACGATTCGTTGTCCGGAGAAGCATTTACAGGTGTTAAAACCTTTTCGTTTTCATTTGTTGCTGTCATACTGAATAATTGATGTTTTACAACTAAGTGTTAGACATTATGTATAGTCCCAAATAAACTTTGGGCGTGCAAATATAGAAATAAAAAGTTAGAAATCAATATTTTTCGCCTTTATAATCGTTCTTTTTCAAAAATATTCGGGAAAAATGGATAAATCCGGGAAAATAAATAGACGATTCCGGAAAAAACAACCAAATAATAAACGGGATAAAACGAGTATTTGCCGGAAAATGATTATCTTTAGAAAATTCTTACCGGCAGGGAAAAAGAGTTTTATCCTTTTCGGGGAACAAGGCGGGAAGATAGGAAAAGGCGGTTGCGGATTTCCGGATAAGACCGTCGAAATTGTGATATTAAACAGAGAATGAAGAATGGAAAGATTGATTAAAATAAGATGCGAGAATAATAATTCGGAGTTGTATGTGAAGCCGGGTACCTCTTTGCTCGACTTACTCGATATTGTGCATATTAAAAATAAATACAGGTTTATAGCGGCTTATGTAAATAACAAGTCGAAAGATCTGAATTACCTGATATACGAACATCTGAGCGTTAAATTTATCGATGCTACCCATTTCGAAGGGGCGCGGGTATATCACCGCTCCCTGTTTTTCGTGTTGTATAAGGCGGTTTACGACCTTTACCCCGAATGTGTATTGAAAATAAAACATTCGGTCGCACGCGGATTTTATTTCGAAGTGGAAGGATTGAAAATGACGGCGGATGCTCCTGCCGAAATTAAAGAACGGATGGATGAAATCGTCCGTCAGGACGTGCCTATCTTGCGTGATGTCTATTACCTGGATGAAGCGAAAGAGATATACCGGCAAAGCGGTTTCAACGATAAACTCAGACTGCTCGATACCCGTCAGCATTTGTATGTGACAATCAATCAGATGGCGAATGTTTACGGCTATTTTTACGGGACATTGGCACCTTCTACCGGATATGTGGATGTGTTCGATATACGCCGTTTTTATGACGGGTTCTGTTTATGTGTCCCGAAACGGAATAACCCGCTGGAGTTGGAAGAGGTCGGGGAAAGGGATAAGTTGTTCGATGTCTTTAAACTGCATAAAGAGTGGATCGAAATTTTGGATGTATCCGATATAGGCAGCCTGAATACTATGATATTGCGCCGGCAAACCGGTGATTTGATTAAAATAGGGGAAGCGTTTCAGGAAAAAATGTTCGCACAACTTGCGGATATTATTTATGAAAAAAACGGTGAAGGAGTAAAAGTGATTCTGATTTCCGGGCCTTCATCGAGCGGGAAAACGACTTTCAGTAAGCGTCTTAATATCCAGTTGCGGGTATTTGGCTTGAAACCGGTAATTCTCTCTATGGATAATTATTTTGTGAATCGTGAAGATACACCTTTGGATGAAAAGGGAAAACATGATTACGAATCGGTAGATGCTTTGGACAGAGAGCTGTTCAATGCCAATCTGAATGCTTTGATACGGGGAGAAGAGGTAGAGATTCCGAAATTCGATTTCCATGACGGAAAACGATATATGGACGGGACGAAACTTCGGCTTTCGGAGAAGTCGGTGATTATTATCGAAGGAATTCATGCGTTGAATCCTATCCTTACGTCGGATGTTCCCGATAAGAATAAGTTTAAGATTTATGTATCGGCGCTTACCAGTCTTTCAATGGACCATCTGTCCCGTATCAGTACTACGGATAACCGTTTGTTGCGCCGTATTGTGAGGGATTCCAAATACAGAAACCATACGGCTTTGCAGACTTTGCAACGGTGGGGCAGTGTCCGCCGGGGAGAAGAGAAAAATGTTTTCCCGTTTCAGGATGAGGCCGACTATATGTTCAATTCCGCCCTGTTTTATGAAATAAGCGTATTGAAACGGTATGCCGAACCGTTGTTGCTGGAAGTACCCGATACGGCGGAAGAGTACAGCGAAGCCAAAAGATTGCTTTCCATGCTCGACTTTTTCTTGCCGATAGACGATGCGGAAATACCGCCTACCTCGATGATACGGGAGTTTATCGGACACAGCAGTTTTGATTATTGATGCAGAAAAATTTTCGACGGGACAGGTAGAGAAGCGGCGGAAAGTATGGAAAAGGTTTTCGGGATAAAAAACGGCGTGTCGTAAAGACAGAAAAGAGAATGAGGAATCGGGAATAGATAAATAAGTACCTATTTTTTAATTATAGAAGATTATGATACGTTATTGCAGATTTATTTTGATTTCGATTGTTTGTTTATTGTCGGGAACCTTTCTGTATGCGCAATCTTCCGATACGGTTTTCGTATTCGATACACCTGTTATTATAGAGGAAGAACCGAATTTCGATTCCGATAAGACATTTATGGACACAAAGGCATTTCTCTATTTTACAGGAAACAGAAATGGAAGAGAGATTCCTAAGAAACCCCGTTTTCTGATATTGGGGAGCCATTGGTCGGGTATTTCGTTCGGTTATACGGGGTTGATTTCCGGATTGGGAAATTTTTCTTTGCCGGGAAATGCCGGGTATTTGCGGCAAATGGCTAATTCTCCGAATTTCAATCTGAATTTGATAGGCCTTGAACTGGTATCGACTCGTCCTTTTGCTTTAGTGACGGGTATAGGTATGGAATTCAGCAATATTCGTTTTCGGGATGAGATTACCTTGGTACGTAATGCCGGAGGGAATACCGTGGCGGATGATTCTTATAAACGCCCGGGAGTGAAGGTAAAAAAATCCAAACTATCGTTGAACTATTTTAATATCCCTTTATTGGCAGAATTCCGGATCAATAAATATCATGACAGTTCCAGAGCCTTTTACCTGTATGGAGGCGTATTGGGCGGATGGGGATATAATACCCATACTAAAATTAAATACAGTGAAAACGGGAAAATGCATAAAGAGAAAAACAACGACCTCAATATTCCGAATTTCCGTTGGGGATATACGGTGGGAATCGGATTCTCCCATTTCGGAATCTATGCCACTTATTATCCTAAATCATTGTTTAAGGCGGACAGAGGGCCCGATGTGAAGCAGTTCAATATGGGGGTCTCTTTCAATATTGCCAATATCCGTTAAAAAAAGACGACGGGTTTCCCGGTTATTTTGCTTAGCAGATCGTTGGCTAAACGGCTGGCTCCGATTCTGAAAAGTTCCGGGGTAAGCCATGTTTCGCCCAATATCTCTTTTACGATGGTGTAATAATGTACGGCTTGTTCGGCAGTTGTGATGCCGCCTGCCAACTTGATGCCTTTTTTCATTCCGGTCGCTTCGTAAAAGTCGCGGATAGCATGACACATTATAACGGCTGCTTCCGGAGTGGCGGATACCGGTGTCTTGCCGGTAGAACTTTTTACGAAATCGGCTCCTGCTTCCATGGCCAATAACGATGCGGTACGGATGAACGAAGGGTTTTTTATCTCTCCGCTTTCGATGATGATTTTTAATAACGCATCCCCCGAAATTTCTTCTTTTATGATTTCAATTTCGCTTTTTACCTCTTCGTAATTGCCTGTCAAAAACTCTCCTAGGTCGAAAACCATGTCCACTTCATCGGCTCCGTTTTCTACCGCCATGGAACACTCCAGCATTTTTACCTCCAGATAGGTCTGGGACAGAGGAAATCCTCCGACCGTCGAGGCGATGCCGATCGTTTCGTTATTTCCTAAAGTTACGCCTACGGTTTCTATGAATAACGGCGATACGCAGATAGCGGCTACGGAAGGAACGCCGTAATGTTCCGGCATTTCGACCGCTTTTTGCGTCAATGCTTCTATCCGGGCATGGTTATCGGTTATATTGAGGGAAGTGAGATCCAGAAAAGAGAGGCATTTTTTATATACGTCGGGAGTGTCGTTTTCCTGATAACGGGTATCGAATGTTTTAAGTTCGGATAAAACATCCGATTCTTTTATTTCTTTGAGTAAGCCGGAAATCATAAAGTTCTGTTTTTCTCAAAAGCAAAAGTAATATATTTTTTGAATCGGCAGCCTATAAATCGGAATTGCATGAAAAAGAGAAAGGGAAAAAGCCGGTTTCTTTCTTTTCGGCAGCTTTCCGATAATTCTTTACTTTAAAAAAATAGTGCGCTTTCTTAGAAAGATGTTATATTTGTCAGTTATTCATTTTAAGGAATTTGAAAGGTTACCGAAACTATATTGCCTATGCGTTTATCATGACTGTAAGTGTAATCGGCTTACTGATCGTGATACGTATTTTCCCAGCTTTTTCCGTTGCCGGCATGAAACTGAAACGGGCGGATATTATTTCGGATGTACTGAAAGAAAATCCGTTTCCAGAAGACAATAATATACCGGTTATCCCTTTGAATGAAGGGATGAACGATTCGTTATTGATGGCGGATATGGAGATAGAGAATGAGCTGCAGCAGGACAGTTCCGAAAAGGAAATTCCTATTTTCGAAGAGGAGAGGGAAGCTGTTTTCGCTTCGGACGAAGAAGGGCCGGTATTACGCATAGAGGATTATTCGGAAGACGGGAAAGCATTGATGAAATTCGCAGATGCTTTGAAGGGAAAAGGGCAGAATCCGGTCAGAATTGCCGTTATGGGGGACTCTTTTATGGAAGGGGATATTTTATCTGCGGATTTGCGGGAATATTTGCAGGGGGCATTGGGAGGAAAAGGTGTGGGTTTCGTTCCGGTAACCTCTATCGTATCCAGATTGCGGCAAACGGTGAAACATGATTTCGAGGGATGGAATACCTATTCGATCAAACAGGCGAACAATGACAGTATCGATAATAAATTCACGATTGGAGGATATGTGTATGTCCCTGAAAGCGACGATGCAACTGTAAAATACAAAGTGTCCGGAGCTAAAAAACATTTGAAAGGCGTTTCTAAGGCATCTTTCTTTTTTATAAACGGCGGAAATACGATAGTCCATGCAGTAGTCAACGATTCTTCCCTTTTGACGTTCCGTCCGGAAACTTCACCGGAATTGCAACGAATCGTTATCGACGGACAGGGAGTGATCGAGTCGCTCTCTTTCAGCTTTGAGAATACGGAAGGTTTTTATGCTTATGGAGTGATGTTGGACGGAAAAGACGGAGTATCGGTCGATAATTATGCGGATAGGGGAAGTTCGGGATTACAGTTTTACAAGCTGAAACAGCCGATTAACAACCAATATAATAAGTATGCCGATTATAATCTGATTATTCTGGAATATGGATTGAACATCGTATCTCAGGGTATCTATACTTATGATGCGTATGAAAGGCAGATGGCGAATATCGTGGAAAAGATCAAACTCTATTATCCGGATGCAAGTATCGTTATTATGGGGGTGAGCGACCGGAGTTATAAAGAAAACGGAGAGTATCGTACCATGCCGGAAATCAAAGGGATGATTCGGGCGCAACGAAGGATTGCACAACGTTGTAAAGTGGCCTATTGGGATACGTTTTCTGCAATGGGAGGCGAAAACAGTATGGTGCGTTTCGTTGAAAAACGGTGGGCTGCCAAGGATTATACGCATATCTCTTCCGCAGGGGCACGGGTAATTGCGAAAGAACTCGCCCGGACACTGCTTTATGAAACGGAAATACTTTCTCTATTTACCTCTGAAGAAGAGGGAATGTTGATGGGGGATAGCGTAGTGCAACGGGAATTTTAAGGTATTTCCCGATATTATCATAACTTTGTAAGTCGAATGTTTGTCCTGCTGAATGAATGATTAATAAGGATTGGGTAAAAATAGCGGCAGTATTTTGCTTTTTGTTTTTCTGTCATGCGGCGATTTCCTGTTCTCCGAAAAACAGTGATACTACATTGTTCATAAGCGGATTGGATACCTCACGGTTACAGAAATACGCCTTTTTTCAGTTGGATAGCAACCGGATTGTCGATCCCGATTCGATAATGACCGTTTTTTACGATAAATTGACGGAATTACAAAAACGGAATGCCTCCGTTTCCGATACGTTGCTGCCCGATGTAGTTTCTGTTTTGCATATAGGGGATTCACATATTCAAGCAGGTGTATTTCCGGCGACTGTACGCCGTTTGTTTCAGCTCAATTTCGGGAATGCGGGGAGAGGGTTTATTGCTCCTTTGAAACTTGCGAAAACCAATGAGCCGAACGATTATAAAATTACTTCTCCCCAGGAATGGAACAATTCCAAATGTGTGCAGCGTACGGTCGAATATCCTGTCGGACTGGGAGGAATAGCGATAGCGACCGATTCGAAAGAGGTGGTCTTTACGATACAGACTTTGCAGAAAGATACGACGGATTCTATTGAATATAGTTTCAATTCGGTTACGGCGTTTCATCATGATAAAGCACCCTGGCTGCGGGAAGGGGAAGAGTTCGGTATAGACAGTTATTGCCCCGATACGGCAAGGGCGTATCTTACCCGTATTCCGTTGATGCAGCATACGGATTCGGTTTCTTTATATGCCGCTGTCGGTGAGGATGGATACGATGTGCCTGTTTTTTACGGATTTAGTTTGGAAAATGGGAAAAACGGCATTCTTTATCATTCGGTCGGGGTAAATAGTGCTTGTTATACCCATTATGCCGGACAGCCGGAAATGATTCGTGAAACGGCGGATTTGGAACCGGCATTGATAATTCTTTCGATGGGAACCAATGAGGCCTCGACTTCCCGCTTTAACGGAGAGATGTTTTATAATGAGATGAAAATGTTGGTGGACGGATTGAGGAGGGTAAATCCGGGAGTTCCGCTCCTTTTAACCGTTCCTGCTGAAAATTATAGGAGGGTTTCCAGATCCTACGTTCAGAATGGCAATATAGGAAAAGTCAGAAACACCATTGCCCGTTTTGCAGCAGAGAACGGAGTGGCTTATTGGGATTTGTTTCAGGTAGGAGGAGGGAAAGGTGCAGCCGGTAAATGGTATGCAAACCGCCTGTTCAGTCGGGATAGGATTCATTTTACGGCTGAAGGGTATGAATTGCAGGGAATGTTGTTGTACGACGCTTTAATGAATAGTTATAGGGATTATTTACGGGGCGATGCTGAACATTGATTGGGATAAAATAGCAGAGTTGTTGAAATATCACCAGAACTATCCGCTGATTTTCAGCAGCGGGTTGTTCCTCTTCCTTTTTGCCTGTTTCTCTCTTTTCTATTCGATGATGGGCAGGAGGGTGATGTTGCGTATTATCTATGTCGTACTCTTTTCCCTTTATTTTTATTATAAATCCAGCGGGTTTTATTTCCTGTTGCTGATAGGGGTTTCTTTGAGCGATTATGCGATAGGACATGCCCTTTATAATTCATCCGGCAATAACCGGCGGAAATTGTTTGTCGCCCTGAGCCTTTTTCTCGATTTGGGATTATTGGTATATTTTAAATATACCAACATGTTTATTGAGTTGTTAAATGATTTTACAGCCCGCCAGATCGAATTGCAGGATATTTTTCTGCCGATAGGCATCTCTTTTTTCGTCTTTCAGTCGTTGAGTTATATTATCGATATTTATAGGAAAAGAATCCCTCCGTTGAATCATTGGTTGGATTATCTTTTTTATATCTCTTTTTTCCCGCAATTGGTGGCTGGTCCGATTGTCCGTGCCCGTGATTTTATCCCTCAAATACGGCAGAATCCCTTGATCGTAACTCGGGAGATGTTCGGAGAAGGAATCTTTTTGATTATTTGCGGATTGTTTAAAAAGGCGGTTATATCGGATTATATCAGTGTTAATTTCGTCGATCGGATATTTGATAATCCGTTGTTATACAGCGGGCTGGAAAATTTAATGGGAGTGTATGGCTATGCGCTTCAGATATATTGCGACTTTTCCGGTTATTCGGATATGGCTATCGGAATAGCTCTGTTACTGGGATTCCGGTTTAATAAGAACTTCGATTCCCCTTATAAATCGGCGACTATTACCGAATTTTGGCGTAGATGGCATATCTCTCTTTCCAGTTGGTTGAAAGATTATCTTTATATTTCTTTGGGAGGTAACCGGAAAGGGAAAATACGTACTTACGTGAATTTATTGATTACCATGTTGCTGGGAGGTCTGTGGCATGGAGCTTCATTGCGGTTCGTTTTATGGGGCGGAATACACGGGGTTGCTTTGGGAATTCACAAAATGGCAATGGCTGTTTTTCCCGGATTTAAGGCGCAGGGAATCGATATGAACAATCGTTTCCGGCGGATATTGGGGATTTTGATTACTTTTCACCTCGTTTGTTTCAGTTGGATTTTCTTCCGTTCGGAAAGTATGGAGTCTGCCTGGGCGATGTTGGGACAGATTTTTACCTCTTTCAAAGGAGCGATATTTTTTGATTTCATTGTCGGATATAAATGGATTGTATTATTGATGTTGATAGGTTATACTCTCCATTTTATGCCGCAAAAAGCGGAAGACCGCTTTAGAGATTATATCGCACGGCAGCCGATGTTGCTCAATGCCATATTGATTACGGCTTTAATTTGGTTGATAATGCAGATAAAGAGCGGGGAGATACAACCTTTTATCTATTTTCAGTTCTGAGTTTTTTAGATTCGGAATGGATAAAAAGAGTATATTTGTATGAGGTTTTGAGATATGAGCGGTTTGTGATAGGAAAAGATGTTTTCGGAGGTGCGGAAATATCGAACGGACGAATGAAAAACAAAATCGAGATAACAACGGGAAAAGGGGAGTAGGATAAACGGTTTTAAAAAAGAAAGAAATATGGAAGTTTCTCAGTTAAAACAGGAAATAGCGAAATTGAAGAAAGAAAAAAATGCGATAATTCTTTCTCATTATTATACTCGTGACGAGGTACAGGAAGTTGCCGATTTTATCGGCGATAGTTTGGCTCTGTCGCGAAAAGCGGAAAATACCGACGCCGATATTATTCTTTTTGCCGGTGTACATTTTATGGCAGAAACGGCCAAAGTGCTTTCTCCGGAGAAAAAGGTGTTGTTGCCCGATTTAGAGGCGGGATGTTCTTTGGCTGATTCCTGCAATGCGGTTGAATTTGAAAAATTCGTAATGGCACATCCCGGTTATACGGTCGTTTCCTATGTAAATACAACGGTGGAGGTGAAGGCCTTGACCGATATTATCTGTACTTCCAGCAATGCTATCGATATTGTCAATTCATTGCCTGCAGATGAAAAAATTATTTTCGGACCGGACAGAAATCTCGGAAATTACGTTAAAAGCGTTACGGGTAGGGAGAATATGTTGATATGGGACGGGGCATGCCATGTTCATGAACAATTTTCTTTGGAACGTATTCTGGAACTTAAGAAAGAATATCCGAATGCTAAAATCTTGACGCATCCGGAGTGTAAAAAACCGATTCTGTTGGTTTCCGATCATGTAGGTTCTACGGCGGCATTGCTCGATTTTGCCAAAAAAGACGATGCCGAAGAATATATCGTGGTTACCGAACCGGGCATCCTGTACCAGATGAGAAAAGAGTGTCCCGGAAAGAAATTTATTCCTGCTCCCCCGACAGATGCTGCCTGTGGCTGCAATGATTGCAATTTTATGAAATTGATTACTCTGGAAAAGATATACCGTTCGCTGAAAGAGGAGATATACGAAATAACTCTCGATGAAGAAATCCGTCAAAAAGCGGAGAAATCGATCAAACGGATGTTGGAACTTTCCAAATAGAGGTCATTTCTTTTCGAGCTTTGCCAACAGAGCTTGTAATTCATACATTTTATCGCGTTGGGCTGCCGCTGTCAGGAAGTCCAACTGTTTAGCGGCTTCTTCCATTTTGTTTTTCGCCTCTTCGATTCGTTCTCGTAATGTATCGGGGGTAAATGTTCCGTATTCCGCCTGTTTCTCTGCCACCATTCCGAGAGGAGTGTAAGATATGTCGTAATTCGTATTTTCTTCTTTAAGGCCTTTTTTAGGCTGATTCGAGGCAAATAATGCTTTATTGGTACTTCCGGCTATCTGGCGGGGTGTTATTCCGTGTTCTTCGTTATATCGTTGTTGTTTTTTCCGGCGGTTTTCAGTAGCATTTATCATCTCCTGCATTGAATTGGTAATGGTATCTGCATACATGATTACCTTGCCGCGGATATTTCTTGCCGCCCGCCCTGCCGTTTGGATGAGAGAGCGAGAAGAGCGGAGGAATCCTTCTTTATCGGCGTCCATAATGATAACAAGAGCAACCTGGGGAAGGTCCAGCCCCTCTCTTAAAAGGTTTACGCCTACCAGTACGTCGAATAGCCCGTCCCGGAATTCGTCTAATAGTTCCAACCGTTCTACCGTGTCTATGTCGGAATGGATATACCGGCACCGGATACCCACCCTTTCCAAATATTTGGTGAGCTCTTCCGCCATTCTTTTCGTGAGCGTGGTAATCATTACCCGGTCGTCCTGTTCCGTTGCCTGGTGTATGTCTTCTACTACCCGGTCTATCTGATTTTCTGTTTTGCGGACTTCGATTTCCGGATCCAATAAGCCGGTGGGGCGGATTACCTGTTCGACGACTACACCTTCGCTTTTGTTCAGTTCATAGTCTGCCGGTGTGGCACTGACATAGACCGTCTGGCCGGTCAATCGTTCGAACTCTTCGAATTTCAGAGGACGGTTATCCAATGCCGACGGGAGCCGGAATCCGTAATCGACCAGATTGGTTTTTCTGGAAAAATCGCCTCCGTACATTCCTCGTATCTGAGGAACTGTGACATGGCTTTCGTCGATGATGAGCAGAAAATCTTTCGGAAAATAGTCGAGCAGGCAGAATGGCCTGCTGCCTGCGCTCCTGCCGTCGAAATAGCGGGAATAGTTTTCTATGCCGGAACAGTATCCTACTTCTTTAATCATTTCGATATCGTACTCTACACGACTTTGCAGGCGTTTGGCTTCCATTGTTTTGCCGTGTGCATTGAACCAGGCCACCCGAAGCATCAGGTCGTCCTGTATTTCGTAAATGGCGTTATTGATGCGTTCTCTGGTCGTGACGAAATTATTGGCAGGGAAAACAGTCAATTCATCGCATACGGCAATTCGGTTTCCTGTTACAGGATCTATTTCGTAAATGTTTTCGATTTCGTCGTAGTCGAAAATGATTCGGTAAGCACGTTCCGTATAAGCTAAAGCTACGTCGATAGAGTCGCCTTTTACCCTGAAAGTACCTCTTTTGAATTCGATATCGTTCCGGCTGTAAAGGGCGTCTGTCAGTTTGTACATGAATTTTTGCCTTCCTATGTGGTCGCCGGGGTGTAATTCGATTGTGTTGGCGTGAAAATCCTGAGGGTTTCCGATACCATAAAGGCAGGAAACGGAAGAGACGACGATAACATCTTTACGCCCTGAAAGGAGAGCGGATGCCGCACTTAACCGAAGTTTCTCTATATCGCTGTTTATGGCTAAATCTTTTTCTATGTAAGTATCCGTTTGGGGCAGGTAAGCCTCCGGTTGGTAGTAATCATAGTATGAAACGAAGAACTCTACCGCATTATGCGGGAAAAAGGATTTGAATTCACTGTATAACTGTCCGGCCAGCGTTTTGTTATGGCTTAATACTAATGTCGGTTTTTGAATGTTTCGGATGACATTTGCCATTGTAAATGTTTTTCCGGAACCTGTAACACCCATTAAGGTAATGTGTTGAGTGTCTTCCTGTAAAGCCTTTGTCAGTTCTGCAATGGCTTCCGGTTGGTCTCCGGTAGGCTTGTATTTCGATTCTAATTTGAAATCCATGCTTGTTCTGTTCGTTTCCGTATCGTTGAAGCTATATAAGCTATATTGCAAAAATACGTTTTTTATATAAAATACGGAATAATGTTTCGGCCAGGGGAAGAATTTATGACAGAGGATTTTCTTTATAAAAAAATCGAAGGATTTTTTATGTTCTCTTTTCTTTCACTATTTTTGTTCCGTTCGTAAATGCATGTTGTTCGTTTTATCGGGTTTTCTCTTACAGTTTTAATAAATGATTTATGGGACTGGTTGCTGTTTTGTTACTTGCCGTGGCGCTTAGTCTGGATACTTTTGCGGTAGCTGTGTCTATCGGAATGTGTAGAAGCAAGCTCCCTATGTATTATAAATTTCGGTATCTGACCATAATAGGTCTGTTTCATTTTATAATGCCGGTAATAGGATGGTTGTTGGGAGTTTCCGTATATACGATGGTAGAGCATTACGATCATTGGATTTCTTTTGCTTTGCTCTCTTTCCTGGGAATAAAAATGATATACGGGGCTTGGGGGAAAAAGGATGATGAGCCGGTCGATTTTTGTAAATATATCTCTCTCGGCAATGCTTTGCTTTTTGGCATCGCTTTAAGTATCGACGCCATTATTGCCGGATTCTCTTTCAGTATGGTGAAGTTGCAGGTTTGCAACATATCTCAGTTTATGAATCTTCTATTGGCTTCGGCAATAATCGGATTGGTGGCTTTTTTTGCTACGTGGTTCGGAATAACAGTGGGTTCCTATACGGGAAATAAAATAGGGAAGCATTCGGAAATAGTAGGGGGAATTGTGCTTATTTCACTGGGAATCAAAACATTAATAGATCATTTGTCTTAAAAATAGGTTTCTTTGCATGTTTTTTGCAAGAAAACTCGTTTTATATGAATTTCCGTTTTAATCTTTGTATAAAAAACTATGAAAAAAATCTTATTGCTATTTGTCTTCTCTTTTGCAGCCGCTGCTTTATATGCTCAGGGAATAGAAACGAATGAAGCGAAAGAGTTAAAGGAAAAACTTCGTAAAGTGACCTTTAAAGTAGGAGGGCGTATCGATGCCCGTTTTAGTTATGACACTTATCAGTCGGTCACTTCCCGGGATGGGATATTGTATTTTTTTCCGAAGGCTCCGCAGTTCGACCGGTTAGGGAGCGATCTGAATAAAGAGGGAGAGTTGAATTTTAATCTTTATTCCAGCCGAATAAATCTTTCGGTTGCAGGTTTTAGAGGATTAGGTGCAGATATGTCTGTATTTATCGAGGGGGATTTTATGGGCTCTACGACAAACTATTTACAGATGTTCCGTTTGCGTCATGCCTATTTCAAAATGGTGTGGCCTAAAAATGAGCTTTTGATAGGGCAGACTTCTCATCTTACTTATGTGGATGAGATGCAGCCTAACACTGTATTTTTTGCAGGAGGGGTTCCGTTTAATTCCTTGAATCGGGGACCGCAGATTCGTTACACCCGAGTTTTTTCTCCGAATGTGAAATTGCTTGTAGCTGCTGAAATGTATGGTGGGCATAATAGCGTAGGGCCTTCTGACGCTCAACGTAAAGCAGCGATTCCAGATATGCAGGTGCAGATGAAATTCGGTAATCCTGATCGCGTATTCGGAGGATTTACGGTCGGGTATAAATTTCTAAAACCTCGTTCCGTAGATAATGATGGTTTGAAAATTAATAAACGGGTAGGAAGTTTCGATGTGAATGCTTTTTTGCAATTTATTCTGGAAGGATACCAATTCCAGTTGTGGGGGATTTACGGACAAAATTTGTCGATGTTGAATATGATAGGCGGTTATGGGAAATTGTTGAGCGATCCTACTGGTGGAAATTATGATTATGCTAATACTTCTACGCTTTCTGCATGGTTTGATTTCCAGACTCCCACTTTCAAAGGTTTGCAATTCGGATTTTTTGCGGGATATCAAAAGAATTTCGGTTCCAACAAACCTATGGATTTAGCGGAAAAGGACGGAGTGTTTCAATACGGATATTTCAGAGATTGCAATGTTACATGGTTCAACAGGCTTTCTCCGCGTGTCTATTATTATGCGACAAAAAACCTCTCGTTTGGGATAGAGTATAGTTATTCTGTTGCAAGTTGGGGTGAAACATTCAATGCTTATTACGAAGCGGAAAAGTCTTATCCTACTTCGCATAATAACCGAATAGAAGTTTTGGCAAGGTTTGCTTTCTGAAAATGATTTTATAGTTCCAGAAAAGGCTGCAAAATTTGCAGCCTTTTCTATTGTTCCACGTGGAACACATAAGCCGAATGGCTTAGGGAGTCTTTAATAAAAATGGAAAGCCCTAGGGTTGTAAACGAGGAAAAATAAAAAATGTTCCACGTGGAACATTTTTTATCTGCCGAAATAAACCAAAAGGACGTTGATGTCGGCGGGGGAAACTCCCGGAATGCGGGAAGCTTGTCCGATAGTTGCCGGCTGAATCCGTGAAAGTTTCTGCCGGGCTTCTATGGAAAGGGAATGAAGTGAATTGAAATCGAATTCCGGGCGAATTTTTATGTTTTCTAATCGTTCTAATTTCTCTGCAATACTCTTTTCTCGTTCGATATAACCGCCGTATTTTATTAAAATCTCTACCTCTTCGATGCTTTCCCTGTCAATCTTGTTTTTAGATATAAATAATTCTAATTCAGATATTTGTGGGATTATAGAGCGTAATGATATTTCATTGCGCAGGATAATGTCGTTCAGTTTCCTTTTCTGTGTAAGCGGAGACGAATTCAACGAATCGAGATAAGGATTTAACTCTTGCGGGGAAACACTGTATTGTTTTATAAAATTATGCAGGAGTTCGATTTTTTGTTGTTTCTCTTTCGCTATGCGGAAACGTTTTTCAGACGCCAATCCTATCTCATAAGAGCGTTCGGTAAGCCGAATGTCGGCATTGTCCTGCCGGAGCAAAATACGGTATTCCGCCCGACTGGTGAACATTCGGTACGGTTCGTCCACCCCTTTGGTTACCAAATCATCGATTAACACCCCGATATAGGCCTCGTTCCGGTTAAGAATGAAAGAGGGTTTTCCGTTGATTTTCAGATGCGCATTGATTCCTGCAATTAACCCTTGTGCCCCGGCTTCTTCATAACCTGTCGTGCCGTTGATTTGTCCGGCAAAATATAGATTTTCAATGAGTTTTGTCTCTAATGTATGATGCAGTTGGGTAGGTTGGAAAAAGTCGTATTCGATGGCATAACCGGGGCGGAACAGATGTACATTTTCCAACCCTTTGATTTTTTGCAATGCTTCGAACTGTATTTGCCACGGTAAGGAAGAGGAGAATCCGTTCAGGTAATATTCGGTCGTATCGGATCCTTCCGGTTCCAGGAATAGTTGGTGTTCGTTTTTGCCGGCAAAAGTGTGCAGTTTGTCTTCTATACTCGGACAATAGCGCGGGCCGATTCCTTCGATAGTCCCGTTGAACAGGGGGGAGTCTGCAAAACCTTCCCGTAATTTATCGTGTACTTCGGTAGAAGTGTAAGCAAGATAGCAGGGAAGCTGTTGTTTTACCGGAGCAATCTCTGGTAAAAAAGAGAATTTTGCCGGTTCTGCATCTCCTTCCTGGGGTGTCAGTACTGAAAAGTCGATTGTACGGGCATCCAATCTTGCCGGAGTGCCTGTTTTCATTCTGCCCACTTCGAACCCCAATTCTGCCAGCTGTTCGCTAAGCCCGAAAGAGGCCATATCGCCGAAACGTCCGCCCGTCATCTGAGAACGCCCTACATGGATTAATCCGTTTAGGAAAGTACCATTGGTCAGGATAACCGCTTTGGCCGTGAATTGTACGCCTAATTGAGTATAAACACCGGTTATTTTGTGCCTTTGCTGTTCTATCCGGATAACGTTGTCTTGCCATAAATAGAGATTGGGCGTATTTTCCAGCGTTTCTCGCCAAAGTAGTGAAAATCGTTGTTTATCGCATTGTGCTCTCGGGCTCCACATTGCCGGGCCTTTAGATCGGTTCAGCATGCGGAATTGAATCGTACTTTTGTCCGTGATAATCCCCATTTGCCCTCCTAGAGCGTCTATTTCTCTGACAATCTGCCCTTTAGCCACACCTCCGACAGCCGGATTACAGGACATGTAAGCAAATTTGGCCATGTCCATCGTAATCAGTAGGGTTTTTGAACCCATAGTGGCTGCTGCCGCAGCGGCTTCGCATCCGGCGTGGCCTCCTCCTACCACAATAATATCGTAAGCTAATGTCATCGGTTTATTATCTCTCTTTCAGTTTGTTCAAATAATAATCTTCTTTACTCCTCATCTCTTTTCGCTCGTTGTCCGTATGATCGTTGTAACCGAGCAGATGCAATACTCCGTGGATAATAACCCTTTTCAATTCCGTTTCAAAAGGTACTCCGTAATAATCCGCATTTTTTCTGACCATATCGATACTGATTGTCAAATCTCCGGAGATTATACGGTCTGTACCTTCCCCTTCGGTATCGTCGAAAGTGATAATGTCGGTATCGTAATCGTGGTTCAGGTATTTTCGGTTCAATTCCAACAAATATTTTGCGGAACAAAATACAACTGATATTTCTCCTGTCGAGGCGCCTTCCTCTTTTATTGCAGCTTGAATCCATCGGGTTGTTGCCTGTTTATGCCCTTTGAATGAAAAATTGCAATCTTGTGCTAAATAATGAATGGCCATAATAGAACGATTTTATTATTTTGCCAGCCAGCTTTCCGGGTTTTGCGGCGTGGTCTCTTTCCAAATTTCGAAATGGAGCATTCCGTTGGAACCGTCGGAGGCTTCGATTTTTCCTATGACCTGATTGGTCGCTATTTGTTGTCCTACGGTAACATTCACTTCGCTTAAGTTGGAATATACGGTGATATAGTTGCCGTGACGTATCATAATGCTGTTATTTAATCCCTGGAAAAAGAAAATTTTGGACACTTCACCTTTATATATGGCATGTACGGAAGACCCGTTGCTTGCCGTAATATTGATGCCTTTATTGTCTATTTTGAGGCCGGTTTGTACAGGGTGTGCATGAACGCCGAATTTCTCTACGATAACGCCGTTTTTAACGGGAGCAGGCAATTTCCCCTTATTGTCTTCGAAGTCGCCGGAAAGGCGTTTTAAAAGGGCTTCTTCCTCTTGTGAAAGTTTTTCCTTTTTCATTCGTTCAGCCTCTTCTTCGATGATCTCTTGTATCCGTTTCTGAAGTTGGGTAATGGTATTTCTGCTTTTTTCGATATCGGAAAATAATTTTCCCTCCTCTTTTTTCAATTTTGAAATCGTATTCTCGTAAGATTTCTCTTCCTGGTTCAGTTTCGTGATTTCGTTGTTTTTTTCCTTTACCATACCTGCCAGCTCTGTCTGTTTCTTTTGAAGCGATTCCGTTTCCGTTTTAATCTGGGAGGTCGTATTCGCTATCTCTT
The DNA here is from genome assembly GCA_018710935.1 of Candidatus Avirikenella pullistercoris. Taxonomy (GTDB): domain Bacteria; phylum Bacteroidota; class Bacteroidia; order Bacteroidales; family Rikenellaceae; genus Avirikenella; species Avirikenella pullistercoris. The sequence continues at coordinate 41,668 of DVIX01000001.1, forward strand.
TTGCTTTCCGTTCCCTCAATGCGGTATGTTTTTTCAGATAATACATGCGCATAAAAAAGTCATGGAAATCTTTTGAAGCGAATAAAAACAGAAAATAGTTATTCAGTTTGTATTCTTTGTAACTCGATATCAGAACTTTGGCGTATTCTTCTTTCATCCGTTTCAGGTCTTTATTCAGGGAAGATATTTCCGTATTGTTGGATGAGATGCCGTTCTGAGTGATTTTAATCTGTTTGTCGAGGTTGGAAATAATGGTTTTCCGGTTTTCTATATTGGATTTGACCAACGAAAGTTGTGCGAGCCCGCTTTTTTGCTGGCTTTTATTCTCTTCCAGCAATTCATTGCTTCGTTTAATGGCATTTTCGGCCTCTTGTATCTCTTTTTGCAATTCGTCTATGGTTTGCCCCCACATCGGGTGACCGGCAAACATAAATAACGTTATAAGCAAAAAAAATCTGAGGTTCATGTTGTCAAATCCTATAATTCCCCGAATATTGAACGAAAGGCGGCTCCTGTTTATTTTCAGGTGCTCCGCCTTTCTTTCGGGTTATGTTATAAAAATTTTCAGACAATAAATTCGAATTGTTGCAGGAAGCGAAGGTCGTTTTCGAAATAGAGCCGCAGGTCGCGTACTCCGTATTTTAACATGGAGATACGTTCTACACCCATTCCGAATGCAAAACCGCTGTATTTTTTACTGTCTATGCCGCATGCATCCAGCACGTTGGGATCGACCATTCCGCAACCCATAATTTCAAGCCAGCCGGTGTGTTTGCAGACATTACATCCTTTTCCTCCGCATAAGTTACAAGAAACATCCACTTCTGCCGACGGTTCCGTAAAAGGAAAATAGGAAGGGCGCATCCGGATTCGGGACGCTTCGCCGAACATCTCTTTGGCAAAATAGAGAATAGTCTGTTTTAAATCTGCAAAAGATACTTTTTCGTCGATGTATAAACCTTCTACCTGATGGAAGATGCAGTGTGCCCGATAAGAGATAGCTTCGTTGCGAAACACCCTGCCCGGGCAAACTACGCGGATAGGCGGTTTCTGACTCTGCATAGTCCGTACCTGTATGGAACTGGTATGAGTACGAAGCAGAATATCCGGATTTTTTTCAATGAAAAAAGTATCCTGCATATCCCTTGCCGGGTGTTCGGGAGGGAAATTCAATGCGGAAAATACATGCCAGTCATCTTCGATTTCCGGACCTTCCGCAGTAGTAAATCCCAACCGGGAGAAAATTTCCGTAATTTCATTTTTCACTAAGGAGATAGGATGGCGTGTCCCGATTGTCTCATTGCTTCCCGGACGAGTCATGTCGATATTTTCGGAACTGACAGTTTCTACGCTTTCGAGAGAATTTTTCAATTCATTGATTTTATCGATAGCCGTATTTTTCAATAAATTGATTTTTTGTCCCAGCTCTTTTTTCATATCGGCCGAAACCCCTTTGAATTCTTCGAAAAGAGAGGCTAATTCCCCTTTTTTCCCTAATATTTTAATACGAAAATCTTCTATCTCGGTGAAATCTTTGGGCTTGAATTCTTCGACTTTCTTTAACAGCTCTTCTATCTTACTTCGCATAGTTGTCATAATATTTTTTTGTTTGCTTTTTATCCAGATTGATAACTTTCATGGAGAGGATGCGTATGTCTTCTTTCGGGCGGTCGTTATCGTCCGTTTCCATTTCTGCAATGGCATCCACTACGTCCATTCCCGAAACGACATATCCGAAAATGGTGTAGTTGCCGTCTAATCGGGGAGAACCGCCTTCTTCTTTGTAATGTTTTACGAAGCGGGGTTCGATAGCCTTGCCCAGTCGTTTTTCCGCTTCATTCAACATGGAATCGGTAACCGGATCGCCATAACCCTGTACGATATAAAAATGAGAGCCTGAAGAGGCTTTTTCCGGATTGACTTCATCTCCTTCCCGTGCTGCCCCTACGACGCCCCGTATATGATGAAAACCGGTTTTGATTTCTGCAGGGATATTGGGAGACGGGCTCTCTCCGTATAAAGCACCCGGAACCGCTTCTTTAGATGCCGGATCGCCCGTTTGGATAACAAAACCTTTGATTACCCGGTGGAACAACATGCTGTCGTAGTAATGGCTGTTGGCCTTTTCGATGAGATTTTGTTTGTGCAAAGGGGTTTCGTTGAATAAAAATAGAGTGATAACTCCTTTATCGGTAGTTATTTCTACTTCGACAGATTCTCCGTAATCGGGACTGTTTTTGCATCCTGTCGTTGAAAAACAAAAAAGAGCGAGGATAAGCAAAACAGTATGGCTGAATATTTTGGGTAGCATCATGTTCCTGTTCGTTTAGTTTCAGAAGATAATAAAACAGCTTTTATATGGTTTTACAGCTAACAAACTTACGGATTTTTTTTTACTTCTGAAAAACTTCTCTTTCAAACGGTTTTCTCCGGAAAAAGATATTTCGGAAAAACGGGAAGAAGAAAATGGCGAAAAGAGTGAAAATATTGGCAGAGAGTGAGAAAAAAATACGGTATTTGCTTGATATAGTTTATATTTGCAGAAAAATAAAAAAGGGACGAATAATTGGATTTATGCGGTTGATAAAATTTATTTCGTTGGCACTGGTTTTTGCCTGCCTGTCGCTTTTCGCATCTGCCCAGAAAGTCGGGGTGGTGTTGAGCGGCGGAGGCGCCAAAGGGCTGTACCATATCGGAATATTGAAAGCATTGGAAGAGAACGATATTCCTGTGGATTATGTTGCAGGAACTTCTATGGGGTCGATTGTCGCAGGGTTATATGCCGCCGGTTATTCGCCTGCCGAAATGGAAGCGATTTTTAAGAGCGATGATGTTTCTTACTGGCTTTCCGGCAAGATAGAAGACCGTTACCTCTATTATTTCAAAAAGTTGCCGCCCAATGCTTCCATTCTTAATGTAGATATCGATGTCCGGAAATATATTTATGAAAGGCAAGCAAAGAAAAATAAAATACTGGCCGATACGCTTAGCGGAGAAGGGCAAAAAATAACGTTCGGATTGAATAATTCCCCTGCCATGACTCCTTCTTCGCTGATTCCTTCTACCCAGTTGGATATGGCGTTTCTGTATTTTTTTGCAGGAGCGGCTGCTAAATGCAAAAATAATTTCGATTCCCTGTTCGTTCCTTTCCGTTGCGTTTCGGTGGATATTATGGATAGGAAAGAGGTGGTGTGGAGCAAAGGAAACTTGGGAATGGCGATTCGTTCTTCCATGGCGATACCGCTCGTTTTCAAGCCGGTGCGTGTGGACAGTATGATGATGTACGACGGCGGATTACTGAATAATTTCCCGTGGGAAGAGATGGAAAAAACATTTCATCCCGATGTGATTATCGGAGGGAAATGCGTAAGCGGGGAACCCGATATCAGTACATTGCCGGGACAGGTCGAAATGTTGATAATGAATAAGACGAATTATGACCTTCCTGCCGATAAGGGAATTATGATCGAACGGGATATCAATGTGGGAATGCTTGATTTCAAGAAAGCGGAACAGATAATCCAGCTTGGTTATAACGATGCAATGGATATGATGCCTTCTATTAAAGAGCGGATTACTCGCCGGGTGAGTTCGGAAGAGATTTATCTGAAACGGTTGCGGTTTAAAGAAGAAACACCTTCTCTGGTATTCGATGATTTCAATATTACGGGATTGACGGAAGAGCAGCGTAATTATGTGAAAGGACAAATTGAAAATTCGGAGGAAGGAGTTTTCAGCTCGATCGATTTTAACCGATTTAAAAGCGACTATTTTAAAATTCTTTCCGAAGACATTATGGAAGGAGATTTCCCTACTGCCGATTATAACGACACGACCGGGATGTTCAGGCTTAACGTACACATGTATAACAAACCCAGCCTGAAAGCGATGGTGGGTTTCAATCTTTCGTCTTCGTCCGAGAATCAGGGGTATATCGGTTTGCAATACCGTAACGTGGGAGCGGTGAGTTCTATTTACATGCTGAATTGTTATGTAGGCTCCTTTTACTCTTCCGCACAGGTGGGGGTACGATTGAACTCCTACCAGAACCACCCGTTTTATGTGGAGAGTTTTCTTACCTATAACTTTTTCGATTATGCCAAGGGAAACAGCCAGCGTATCTCTTATAAATATACCGATACCGATTATTCCCGTTATAATGACTGGTATCTGAGCGGATTGATAGGTGTTCCTGTGCATCAGGCTTCCAAATTCGAGTTGCGTGCGGCAATCGGGCGTGATAAATACAGCTATTTCAAAGATAATTATAATGCCGGGGAGAGGAATACGCCCGAACGTTCCGCATTCAATTTCGTGACGATGAATGCTTCTCTGAAACGGAATACATTGAATTACCTGATGTTCCCTACACGGGGGCTGTTTCAGTCTATATCTGCTTTTTGGGGATATAGGCAAGAACGGTATAATCCCGGTGCTTTGTCTTATAATCAGGGATTTCGGTTTGAAAAAAATAAAGATTTGTTCGTAGGAGCCTCTTTTATCCGGGAAGATTATAACCGGATAGGGAAACATTTCTCTTTCGGTTATGGGTTGTATGCGCTCTATTCCAGGCGGAGCGGCGATTTTTCGAATAATTATATAAATAAAATCGTTCAGCCCGGTTTTACGCCTACGGTACATTCCCAGACTGTATATATGCCGGAATTCCATAATGATTCTTATTATGCTTTGGGAGTAATGCCTGTCTTTTTGCTGAATGAAAAAATTTATTTAAAGGGGGAAGCCTATTGTTATATGCCGGACATAACCTCTTATAAATATGTGAATGAAAGGCTGAAATATATTATATCCGCTACATTGGTTTACCAATCTCCCGTGGGGGCGATTTCTTTCAATTATTCCCATTATGACCTGAGGGGAGGACTTAAAAAGGATTATTTTACCCTTAATATCGGGTATTTGGTCTTTAATCGGAAAGGAATCGAGTATTATTAACGGCATTCGTTCCGGATTATATTTCCAGGGACGGGGAAAGTTGGAAAAAGTTGTAAATAATTGTTATTTTTGCGGAACTGAATTACCGGTTGAAAATCAAAAAGATATTTTTAAACAAGATACGATAAATATTCCGGTGAACGTTAATTTATAGGTGAGAAACTATACATATATTTGGCTGGATGAAGAAAATCGAAATAAAGAATAAGAAACGTTTTTTGTGGATTTTTTGGGGAATTATCGTTACTCCGGTAGCGGCAATGCTGATTCTGTTGTTGTGCGTGTGGGGCGGGGCATTCGGGGAATTGCCTACGTTTGAGGAACTTGAAAATCCGAAAAGCAATATTTCTACTGAAATTATCTCTGAAGACGGAGTACAGTTGGGGAGTTTCTTTATTGAAAACCGTTCTTTTGTGGATTATAAAGACCTTTCTTCGAATTTGGTGGCTGCTCTCGTCGCTACGGAAGACAGCCGTTTTTATAGCCATTCGGGTATCGATTTCAAAGGGCTTTTTCGGGTGGCGATTAAAACGATTTTGCTGGGGCAGGCACAGGGAGGAGGGAGTACAATCTCACAACAGTTGGCAAAGAATCTTTATCCCCGCGATACGACCGTTTACCGTTCTTCCATAGCCCGTAACTCCAAGTTGGTGATAGCTAAACTGAAAGAATGGATTACGGCCGTGATGCTGGAACATAACTATACCAAAGAGGAGATATTGGTAATGTACCTGAATGTGGTGGGGTACGGCAGTAATGCGTTCGGTATCAAATCGGCATCCCAGACTTTTTTCGGGAAATTACCCAAAGATTTGACGGTAGAGGAAGCGGCTATGTTGGTAGGGGTAGTGAATGCTCCTACGCGGTATAGTCCTATACGGAATCCGGAAAATGCGTTGAGGCGCCGTAATACCGTAATTAACCGGATGGCTGCCAATAGTTTCATAACGCAGGAACAGGCGGATTCCCTTTCCCGCATTCCGATTACTTTGAATTATCAGCCTATTTCGCATGACGAAGGAACAGCAACCTATTTCCGTACGATGGTGCGCCTTTATATGACGGCGTCGGAACCCCAACGGACTCCTTATATTACCGAGTGGGATTACCAACAGTTGTTGGATAAATGGAACAATGATCCGTTGTACGGTTGGTGCAATAAGAACCTGAAAGCCGATGGAACCAAATACAACCTGTATAGGGACGGGTTGAGAATTTATACGACCTTGAATTCCAAAATGCAAGAATATGCGGAACAGGCGGTTTATGAAAATCTTGCTAAATCGGTACAACCCCGCTTCGACCGGGAAAAGAAAGCCCGGGGAACGATTTTTTCCAATATAACGAAAGAGGAAGAACAGGCTATTATTTTGAGGTCGATGAAACAGACCGAACGTTATCGTGTGTTGAAAAACGAGGGACTTTCCGAAGATAGGATCCTTGCCAATTTCAGAACGCCGACCGAAATGACTGTTTTTACCTATGCGAATAAGAATGGGAAAGATACGGTGATGACTCCTTATGATTCGATTCTTTACGCTAAATCGTTCCTGCGTTCCGGATTGGTTGCCGTAGAACCGTCGTCCGGTTATATTAAGGCTTACGTAGGGGGTGTCAATTATAAATTTTTCATGTACGATATGGCCAGTCAGGGAAGGCGCCAGGCCGGTTCCACTTTCAAACCGTTCATCTATACTTTTGCCATAGACCAGTTGGGGCTCTCTCCTTGTACGCAGGTTCCCAATTCTCCGGTAACGGTCGATGGCTGGAGTCCGAAAGAAGCGGGTAAAGTGGAACAGATAGGTGAATTAAGGCCGTTGTGGTGGGGACTTGCCATGAGCCGTAACAACTTCTCGGCATGGATTATGAAACAGGCGAACCAACCTACTGCCGTGGCCGATCTGGTACATCGGCTGGGAATTAAAAGTTTTGTCGATCCTACTCCGGCAATGTGTTTGGGAACGGCCGATGTGACTTTGCTCGAAATGGTGAGTGCCTATTCTAATTTCGTAAATATGGGCGTACATATAGAACCTATCTTCGTAACGCGTATAGAAGACCGTCATGGTAATATATTGGCGACTTTTGCTCCACAGAGTTATGATGCCATATCCCAACAAAGCGCTTTCGATATGCTCGGAATGCTGCAAAATGTGGTGAATAAAGGTACGGCAGGGCGTCTTCGTTGGAGTTACCAGTTTGTCGGGGAACTCGGCGGAAAGACCGGTACGACCGATAATAATTCCGATGCATGGTTTATCGGGATAGCACCTAAAATCGTGGTGGGAACATGGGTTGGCGGAGAAGATCGAAGCATCCATCTTTCAAGTGCCGGCGAAGGTTCTGTCGTGGCGCTTCCGACATTCGGCCTGTTTATGCAGAAAGTGTATGCAGATCCTGCTATCGGAGTATCCGAAAAAGATGTGTTTGTAAAACCGGCCGGAGTGGAGCGTTTCGATTGCGAAAGCAGTGGAGGGGAGATAGAGTCTGAAACTGTAAATAGGCTGAGTATCGACGATGATGAATTTTTTCAGTAAATAACGGATAAAAATAAAATATTGAATAGATGAATATAGCGATTGTAGGAGCGAGTGGAGCCGTAGGACAAGAGTTTCTGCGCGTACTCGAAGAACAGAATTTTCCCGTCGATAACCTTTTATTATTCGGTTCCCAACGGAGTGCCGGAACTACATATCGTTTTCGGGGACAGGAGATAACCGTAAAATTGCTTCAACACAACGACGATTTTAAAGGGGTGGATATTGCTTTTACTTCTGCCGGAGCAGGGACTTCCAAAGAGTTTGCAGAAACGATTACCAAGCATGGTACGCTTATGATCGATAATTCCAGTGCTTTCCGAATGGATGCGGACGTACCTTTGGTGGTTCCGGAAGTAAATCCGGAAGATGCATTGAATACGCCCCGCCGCATTATCGCTAATCCGAATTGTACGACTATACAAATGGTGGTAGCCCTGAAAGCGATTGAAAACCTGTCTCATATCAAACGGGTGCATGTTTCTACTTATCAAGCTGCAAGTGGAGCGGGTGCTTCCGCTATGGCCGAGCTGGAACACCAGTACGGGCAGATACTTGCCGGAGAAGAACCTACCGTGGAAAAATTCGCTTATCAGCTCGCTTATAACCTGATTCCCCATGTAGATATATTTATGGATAACGGTTATACCAAAGAGGAGATGAAAATGTATAATGAAACGCGGAAGATTATGCATTCGGATGTGGAAGTGAGTGCGACTTGTGTACGGGTACCCGTTATGCGTGCCCATTCCGAAAGCGTATGGGTGGAAACGGAACGTCCCATATCGGTAGAAGAAGCCCGCAGAGCGTTTGCCGGAGCGAAAGGTGTGGTGTTGATGGATAATCCGGAAAAGAAAGAGTATCCGATGCCGTTGTTCCTGACCGGTAAAGATCCTGTGTATGTAGGGCGTATCCGTTCAGACCTTTCTAATCCCAATGGGCTTACGTTCTGGTGTGTCAGCGACCAGATAAAGAAAGGGGCTGCTCTGAATGCCGTACAGATTGCCCAAAGCCTTATCGAACAGGGTGTTTTTAAAAAATAGGGCAAAAAGAGGAGTATTGAGAAAATAAAAACAGAAAAAAATAGGAATCCGAATACTATTTTATCGGCTTTTTACGTTCTATTAAAGATGGCTTTGCTTTAAAAGCGCCTGTTTTGATAGAAAAAGGCAGAAATGCTGTATAACATAGAGGATTTTATAAAATATAAGGTAAGTTCTGTGGAGAATATCCGCAGGTACTTGCCTTTTTTTATGCGGAATGCCGGAATACCGTAGGAAAAGAGAGAGTGTAACGAGTTTAGTAATAATATTTTGACGATTAAAAACGTTTTATATATATTTGCAGGCCATTTTAAAAGAACTAAAGTTTAATTTTATATATGAGTAACGTAACATACCGTAAAAACGAAGACCTTAAAGTAATTAAAGAGGGATGGCGTGGAAACAGGGTAGAGAAGGGACGTTTCATCAATTTGGAAGCTCATGTCAAACATGGCGTAGGAAGTGTTTTAAAATGGCGGTTGTCAAGGAATCCGCAGTGGAAAGAGAAAAAAGAGGAACGCTGGGATCCGGAAATCGTACCGTTGGAATCCATAGATTCGATTTATAGAAATGCATTGGTTTGGTTGGGACATAATTCGTTTTACATGTATTTGGGAGGGAAAAGAATTATGTTCGATCCGGTATTCGGAAATATTCCGTTTGTAAAACGCAGGAGCAAAATGCCGGCGAATCCGGATATTTTTCAGAATATCGATTATCTGTTGTTGAGTCATGACCATTATGATCACATGGATAAGAAAAGCGTGAAGAAAGTATGTCAGAACAGTCCGGAACTGACGGTTATCTGCGGTTTGGGCGTGGGCGAACTGATTAAACAATGGTCTCCGAAAACAAGAGTTATCGAATGCGGTTGGTATCAGCAGGTAGAGGAACAAGGGCTGAAAATTACTTTTATGCCCTGCCAGCATTGGGGGAAACGGTCGGCATCCGATGGAGGAACCCGTTTGTGGGGGGCTTTTATGGTACAGGATAGCGATTTATCTATTTATTATAGCGGAGATACGGGGTACGGGAAGCATTTCGCTGAAATCAAACATCTTTTCGGAGAACCCCATTATGCCATGTTGGGAATAGGCGCTTATAAACCTCGTTGGTTTATGCAGCCGAATCATATTTCTCCTTATGAAGCATTGGATGCCTCTGCCGAAATGGGGGCTCAAATGACGATTCCGATGCATTATGGGACTTTTGATTTGTCGGATGAACCGTTTAGCGATCCTCCTACCGTATTTGCGAAAGAAGCGGAAGAACGAGATATCAGAATCAACATTCCAAAGTTGGGAGAGGTGGTTTACCTCTAAGAGATAAAGGGCGCGGAAGCGCTCTTTTTATTTTAAACGGGAGGAAAAATGGGAGAGAGGCGGTAAACGGCAAAACGGTAAAAGAATAAAACGATACGTAACAAAGTGGAATAAGGGGAAAAAGATGAAAGGAAAGCAAAAATAGATTGTCCGTTTTTGCAGTAATTCTATGTTTTTTGTGGAATAAAAGTTGAATTTGAATTGTTATTTTTCTTTTTTTCAGAGAGATAACGTTAACTTTGTTGTATTCGGCATTTTAGGCCTGTTTTAATTTTTGCGGTATGAAAAAGATAAAAGTCATTTTGGCCGGATTGGTTTTGTCGTTATATGCCGGTGACGGTTTTGCGCAGGAAAAAACGAATAATATAGAGGGAAAGAAAGTGGCTCCTGTGGAAATTCGCGATGACCGGAACAACCCTTTGATGCTGCCGCGTCTGGGGGAAACCAATTTATTGATATTTTATGTCGATCCTGACCATGCAGGACAGAATAAGGAGTTTATGGACTATTTGGAACAACATTCCATTCTTTGTTCGACAATCGACTCTTACGGCGTAGTTAATCTGGAGGATGCCCCTTTGCTGCCGAACGGGATTATCCGTTCGATTGTCCGGAAAAAGAGCAAATCGACCGGGGGAGTAATCTATTTCGATCCGGATTATTCTCTGCGTGACGGTTGGGGAATGGGAGATGTCAACAATAAATTTATTTTGATTTTTGTTAATAAGGATTGCGTTGTGGAGTTCTTCCGGTATGGGGATTTTACGGAAAAAGATATAACCGATTTTTATAAGGTGGTGGATAAATATTATACAAAGGATGAGTAAACGTGCGGTCTTTCGGATATCTTGACCGGAAGAAGGAAGATATGTGCATAGTGGATGCGGAAATAAATGAAGCAACATTTGTAAAAATTGAGGATTAAACACTACCTTTACACAAATTTTTCGAGATGAACAAGTCTGCAAATTACTACTTTACCATTGTTGTTCCGGTATATAATGAAGAAGACAACATTTACGCTTTAGAAAAAAGTTTGCAAGCGTTTTTACCGAAATCGCTTTATCCGGCCTGCGTATTGTTTGTGAACGACGGTTCGAAAGATAACAGCGAAAAATTGATAAAAGAGGTGTGTGAACGGAACTCCGATTTTTTCTATTTGAGCCTGAAACGGAATGGCGGCCTGAGCGCTGCCATGAAAGCGGGAATAGATGCCGCCTGTTCTCCTTATGTCGGATATATGGATGCCGATTTGCAAACGACTCCTGAAGATTTCAATCTTTTGTTGCCTCATTTGAAAGATTATGAGATTGTGATGGGAATTCGGGCTAATCGTAAGGATTCATTCGTAAAAAATCTTTCATCTAAAATAGCGAATGGTTTCCGCCGTTTTATGACTAAAGACGGGGTAGCGGATACCGGTTGTCCCTTGAAAGTAATTCGTACCGATTATGCTAAGCGGATTCCTTTCTTTACCGGGATGCACCGTTTTCTGCCTGCGCTTATTTTATTACAGAACGGCCGGATAAAACAGGTGCCTGTACGGCATTTCCCCCGTGTGGCCGGACAGTCGAAATATCATTTGTGGAACCGGTTGGTGTCGCCTTTTATGGATTGTTTCGCCTATCGTTGGATGAAAAAACGGTATATTAATTACGAAGTGGGTGAAAATAACTTGAATGAATAGGTTATGGTATATGTGATAGGATTCCTTGCCCAACTGTTCTTCTCTGCCCGCGTTATTTTTCAGTGGATTCTGTCGGAGCGGGCAAAAAAAGTCGTATCGCCTTCCATTTATTGGATATTGAGTATTGCGGGAGCATACCTGCTGTTTATATACGGTTGGTTCAGGCACGATTTCGCTATTATTTTCGGACAGACCATTTCTTATTATATCTATATTTGGAATCTGAAAGAAAAAGGCGTGTGGGGAGGGTTATTCCCGTTGCTGAAAGCGTTGTTGGTATTTGTGCCGCCCATATTTATCGTTTTAGGAGCCTTTCATGACGGAGACTCTTTCGTGAACGATTTTTTAAAGAATGAAACGGTCCCTTTATGGCTCTTACTGTATGGTTCGGCCGGGCAGGTACTCTTTACGATGCGTTTCATCTATCAATGGTATTACTCCCGTAAACGGAAAGAATCCATTCTTCCGGTAGGATTCTGGATAATCAGTCTGTTGGGTTCGGCGGCAATCGTTTCTTACGGGTTCATCCGTAAAGATCCGGTGTTGATATTGGGACAGTCTGTCGGATTCATTGCTTATATCCGCAACATTATGATATTCCGGAAAGCAGATAAACAAGTAAACGAATGAAATACAGCCGCTATCTTTTATTGTTTCTCGTATTTATCCCGTTATTGCTGACAAGGGATTTTACTCCCGATAACGAGTTGAAATACATGAGTATTGCTGACGAGGCCCTTGCGAACGGTAATTTTTTCGCATTTACGAATCATGGAATTCCTTATGCGGATAAGCCGCCTCTTTATATCTGGATCGTGATGTTGGGAAAATGGCTTCTCGGTACGCACAGCATGTTTTTTCTGGGATTGTTCTCCCTGTTGCCTGCCTTTGCGGTTTTGTATGTGATGGACAGGTGGATTCGGAATGAGGTCGATACCCAAAACCGGTTGAGTATTCAACTTAGCCTGATGACTTGCGTCTTTTTTGTCGGTTCGGCTGTCGTGTTGAGGATGGATATGCTGATGACACTTTTTATCGTGTTGTCGCTTTATACTTTTTACCGGATGTACCGGGATGATGGAAAAGACCGGCGGAAACAATGGCTGCTCGCTTTTTATATTTTTATGGCGTTGTTTACCAAAGGTCCGGTAGGGCTGTTGATGCCGATTATTTCTATTATTGTTTTCCTACTTGTCAAGAAGCGGATACGTACTTTGGGGCGTTATCTGGGATGGCGGGTATGGGCGCTTCTGTTCGGTTGCGCCGCCATATGGTTTACCGGCGTTTATATAGACGGGGGGAAAGAGTATCTTTATAACCTGGTGTTCAACCAAACAGTGAACAGAGCGGTGGATTCGTTCCATCATAAAGCGCCGTTCTATTATTATTTCGTTTCTATTTGGTACTCGATGGCTCCTTGGTCGTTATTGTATGCCGTCCTGATTTTTATGGGAATTAAGAAGCGGTTGATAACTACGGATATGGAAAAATTGTTCGCAGTGGTTTCGGCAACTACTTTCATATTCCTCTCTTTTGTCAGTTCCAAGATACAGATATATATGCTGCCGGCCTATCCGTTTATCGCTTACCTTGCCGGATTGATGATTCCGAAATTGGAAAAATGGAACGGAGTATTGAAATTTACCGTACTGTTTCCGGCATGTGTGTTCGTTTTCGTATTGCCTGTAGTGCTTTGTGCTCCCGCATTTATTCCTCCGCAATATTTAGTGCTGCCGGTATATATCGGGGCGGCGTGTTTTACGGCCGGCTCATTGGTTGCATTTTATTTCTTTTTCCGGAAAAAGAATATGGCTGCAGTTATAAACTCTGTGTGCGGCGGGATGTTGGCTGCAGTGTTCGCTGCCTCTTTTGCCGTTCCTTCCCTGAATCCGGAACTCGGTTTTAAAGCTATGGCTGACCAGGCGCAGGCAGTTGCCCGGGAAAATGGGATTCGGCAATATTCTTATTACAATGTGAGAAGTGCGGAAAATATGGATGTATATCTGCATCAACCGTTGATAGCTTTGGAAAAGGATGAATTGGACGAAGCGAACGGTACCATTCTGTTTTTGAGAAGCAGGGATATAGATAGGGAACCGGAAGTAAAAGCCGTTGTCGAAGGGAAAGAGCAATATCGGTTCGGTTCTTGGTTATTTATCGTTTTATAATTAAAATAATCGGTATGAAAATATTGGTTACCGGAAGTGCCGGATTTATCGGGTTTTATTTGGTGAAGAAACTTGCGGAACGCGGAGATGAGGTAGTCGGATTGGATAATATCAACGATTATTACGACGTCCGTCTGAAATATTCCCGGCTTGCAGAAACGGGAATCGATAGAAAGGTTATCGAAGAAAAGAAAAGTATACGCAGCGTAATCTATCCCGGTTACCGTTTTATAAAGGCCGATTTGACCGACCGGGAATTTATCGCCCGATTGATGGAGGAGGAGCGTTTCGATAAGGTGTGCAATTTAGCGGCGCAGGCGGGGGTTCGCTATTCGATAGAGAATCCGTTTGCCTATATCGATTCCAATATTATCGGATTTATGAATCTGTTGGAGGCATGCCGCCAGTCCGGTATCACTCATTTCGTATATGCGAGTTCCAGCAGTGTATATGGATTGAATGAAAAGGTCCCTTATTGCGAAACCGACCAGACCGACCGCCCGGTCAGCCTTTATGCCGCAACCAAAAAGGCGGATGAATTGATGGCGCATGCCTACTCTAAATTATATGGCATTCCTGCTACCGGAGTACGGTTTTTTACCGTATATGGACCGTGGGGACGCCCGGATATGGCTCCGTTTATGTTTATGAAATCCATTTTGGAAGGAAAAACCATAAAAGTATTCAACAATGGGGACCTTTATCGGGATTTTACCTATATCGACGATATTATTGCCGGATTGGTAAAAATTATCGATTCCGTACCGGAAACTCCGATTCCTTACAAAATATATAATATCGGAAACTCTGCTCCGGTGGCTTTGATGGATTTTATTTCCACAATAGAAGAAGCGGTGGGCAAACCTGCCGTTAAAGAGATGAAAGGGATGCAGCCGGGTGACGTATATCGGACTTATGCCGATACTTCCCGTTTGGAGCGTGATTTCGGATATAAACCTTCGACTGATTTGAAAAAAGGGATTGCGGAGTTATATGAATGGTACAGACGGGAATACGGAGAATAATTTATGCCGCAGGGAAACTCTTGAACAAAAACCGGAATGAAGAAAAGGAAAAAATAAGGCGGTTTGGCTTGTTAGTTGCTGTTATTTTATTTGAATAAGAATAGCTTTATTTTTATTATATTTACAAAATATAGGATACAGTCCGGATAAATCCGAAAATAGGTTTCGTTTTATCTTTCATCAGTTTGCTATATTGAGCGGAAAACAGTACAGCGGTTCGGCCGCACACGGTTTTGCAAAAGTATTAATTTATCAAGAGTTAAAAAATGGGTACTTATAGTTCAAAGGGGTTCGGAACTCCGATAATCAGGGGATTTATTGCTATCCTCGTCGGCCTTATTACTGTGATATGGCCGGGATATGTACAGGATTTTATCGTTAAATTCATCGGTATCGCCTTAATGGTGTCGGGAGCGGTATCTTTTATCATCTATTTTTCCAAAAAGAAGAAAGAAGAGGAAGGGCTTCCTGCTGTCGCTATTCCTTTCGGGGGAATCGTAAGTTTTATTTTGGGGTTGATAATGGTGATTAAATCCGCATTCTTTATGGGAATATTGCTGTTCCTGTTGGGCTTTTTATTAATAATAGGCGCATTGGGACAGTTTATGGTGTTATTGGCTTCCCGCCGTACATTTTCGGTCCCGCCGATTTTGTATCTGTTTCCTTCTGTCGTATTCATCTGCGGAATTATTATCATATTCAATCCGTTTGCAAGCGCTATCGCTTTGCTGACTTTCTTCGGAGCGGTCGCAATCTTCTATGGAGTGGTAGAACTTATTGAAACCGGTCGGTTTGAAAAGAGGTAAAAAAGATATATATAGTGGAAAAGGAGAATGACCCTGCAGTCATTCTCCTTTTTTGATGATGAATCGCTTATCTATCGGGAGGATATAGACCGGATGTTATTATATAATAAAAAAGAGAGGAATGCTTCCTCTCTTTAAATGTAAAATACCGGTTTTTTTAATACCGTGAATTATTCTTGTACATTTGCTTCCCGTTTTTTGTTTAGGGCAGCGGCGAATCTTTCGATTCCCCAGATTAGAAGAAATCCTACTACCATAAAGAAAATAGCCCATCCCAACAGAGCCGGTTCTCCGGTAAGTTGTTCAAATGTCGACGGCAAAATATTTCGTTCTGTCAATGGCTGAATGACTCCATGACTATCGGTATATGTTTCCAGTGTCTCTTTCCACGGCCAGATTTTATTGAGAGAACCAAGCATAAATCCGGTCAGCAGGGCTACCGTCATTCCGTGATATTTTTCGAGCAGCCATGAGAGCAGGTGAGAGAAACTGATGATACCTGCAACGGCTCCTATGGCGAATAATAACAAAACGGGAATGTTGAGGGTTGAAACGGCTCCGATAATATATGCGTATTTGCCCATTAAAAGCAGAATGAACGCACCGGAAATTCCAGGCAGTATCATAGCGCAGATAGCTATGGCACCGGATAAGATAATAAACCACCAGGCGTCCGGGGTAGCGGCCGGGCTCAGAACGGTGATGACATAAGCTATCGCCGTCCCGATAAGCAGGGAGATGATGATACCCGTATTCCATTTTTTTATCTCTTGCGCTACTAACCAGGTCGATGCGATAATTAACCCGAAGAAAAAGGACCAGATAAAGATAGGATGTGTCTCGAGCAGGTATTTCATCACTTTGGCGAGCGAGAAAATCGAAATGGCGATTCCTGCCAATACAGAGAAGAGAAAAGAACCGTTAATGTGCTGCCAGAATCCTTTAAAATCGAACCGTAACAATTTCCGTACAGCTGTCAGATTGAAAGAGCGAATGGAACTAAGCAGTTCCTCGTAAATGCCGCTGATAAAAGCAATGGTGCCGCCCGATACGCCGGGAATTACGTCGGCAGCGCCCATGCCTATTCCTTTAAGCACGAGCAACAGGTAATTTCTCTTTGTTTCCATGTAAAATAGTCTGGTTATGAAAACTACAAAATTAATTTTTTTCAGAAATATACATTTACATAATGTAAAATTTATCGTTTAATTTTTGTCGGATTTTGTGCTGTTTTTATCGATTTTTTAATTGTTTATGGAAAAAAGAATAAAAGGGATTGAAAATAAAATTAGATGGGGTTTATTACGGGTATTCGGGCAGAGTCGTTTTTATCGGTTAGCCGGATAATCGGATTGGGTTTTTAGATATAAATCGGGGACGGCTTAAACGTTTGAACAATTTTTTAAGGATTGAATATTCGGAAACGGCTTTATGGGTGGACTTTATAGAAAAACAAAGAAAGGGGCTCGACTTTTATTTTTGAGCCGGCCCCCTTATTAATATTATCTGCTAATTATGAATTGCCGTTCTCTTTTTTCCGGCTTATTCTGAAAAAGAGTCGAGTCAATTCTCCTATCCATAATACGACGGAGGTTCCTCCGATAATGGCAAGCCAATCCGTGATGCTAAGCGGAACAACCCGGAACATCTCATCTCCGAAAAAAACGATAAGTATCTGGCCTGCGACAATCAGGAGGGATACCATTATGAATCCGGAGCTTTCGGAAAGGTGTTTGAATGCCGAAGCATGGTCGGAACCGTATGCTTTGGCGTTAAACATGTTCCAGAACTGTATCATGACGAAAACGGTAAAGAAAATGGAAAGCCCGTATTCGTTGTCGAAGCGGTCGCTGTGATAGATGAATTGAAGAAAGGTTATTAAAAATGCTACGATGGCGAGCCCTACTCCCAATATGTTGTGTGCCATATCCCGGGTAATAATGAATTCGTTTTCGGCACGGGGCTTGTCTTTCATTACTTTTCTATCGGGAGGAAGCGAAGCGAGGGCTGCTGCCGCGAAAGTATCCATGATGAGATTTACCCATAGCATTTGTGTAATGGTAAGAGGGCTTTCCTGACCGAAAAATGCTCCGAGAAATACGATTAATATAGCTATTACATTGATTGTAAGCTGGAACAGCAGGAATCGTTGAATATTCTTATAAAGGGAACGCCCCCACATTACGGCAGTAGCGATACTTTTGAACGAGTCGTCGAGCAAGGTGATGTCGCTGGCCTCTTTTGCTACGGAAGTCCCGCTTCCCATAGAGAGTCCTACTTGTGCGAAGTTCAGGGCAGGGGCGTCGTTGGTTCCGTCGCCTGTTACGGCTACTACGGCTCCACGGCGTTGCAACAGTTGTACCAACCGTTGTTTGTCGGTCGGTCGGGCACGCGACATGATTTTTATATCCATGATGCGGTCTAAAAGTTCTCCATCGGAAAGAGCTGCAAATTCCACTCCGGTAATCTGGTTCTGTTCGGTATCGGTATTATCGTCCCATAAACCGATCTGCCGGGCGATTTCCCTTGCTGTTCCCGGGGTATCGCCGGTAACTATTTTTACAGCGATTCCCGCATCGAGACACTCTTTTACCGCTGCCGGAACATCCGGTCGGACAGGATCGGAAATAGCTGCGATACCGAGGTAGATAAAATCGTCTTTTCCTATCTCTTCATCACATTTGGGGGATTCCCCTTCGATTATTTTATAGGCAAAACCCAATGTCCGCATTGCCTGATTCTGGTAATTGAGAAGTCGTTGCGCTATTTCTTCGCGGAATTCCGACGCGGGGCGCATACCGTTTGCAGTAATGATATCTTTGCATTTGTTCAGCACAATTTCGGGGGCTCCCTTGATGTACAGCACCTTTTTCCCTTTTACGGCCTCCGATTCGACAAGTGTCGCCATATATTTGCGCTCGGTTGAGAAAGCGATCTGGTCGATTACGTTCCGGTTTTCCCGGATATCGTTGTATGATATTCCCCGTTCATTCAGCCAAAGCAACAAGGCGGCTTCGGTAGGGTTTCCGATAGCTTTGGTCTTGGGTCCGGAGGTGTCGAGGTGGGCAGTCGAATTTACGGCGATGCCTTCCTCTATCAGCGGTTCTATGCTTTTATCGGGGGTATTGCTCTGTAATGCGAAAAAATAGGTTTCGTAAACGCTCATCTGGTTTTGTGTCAGCGTTCCTGTTTTGTCGGTACAGATAACATTGATAGCCCCCATTGTTTCACAAGCATGCATCTTGCGGACGAGATTATTGCTTTTCAGCATACGGCGCATATTCAATGCTAAACTCAGCGTTACGCTCATGGGTAACCCTTCCGGAACCGCTACGACGATCAGGGTAACGGCAATCATAAAGAAGTTGAGGATATTCTGCGCAGTATCGAGCGGAATCCATGCATTGCGATCGAGGGCGTTTACTCCGAAAGCATAACCGACAGCCGCGATAACGACGAATAGGAGTAAACCTGCAATAATCCAGAATCCCCAACCTTTCCGTTCTACTATACGGGGGGTGCATGGTTTGTGTTTTAACAGTGCGATTCCGTCGCAGGCCAAAGGCATCCATACTTTTATCAGCATAACGGCAGCCCCTGCCATAGCAGCTCCCAGCAATCCCAGTTGTCCCAGGGTGTATTCGGTATCGCCGAAGAAAATATCGCGGATAAACATTACGGCGAATGTGGTAATTGCCAGCGTGAAACCTACGGCTCCGATAACGGATGCCAATTTTTCCAGTTGTTTGGTCAGCGGGGTTTTTTCTTCGCTTTTTTCAACAGAGGCGCGTGCAACCTTTCCGAACTCCGTAGCGTCGCCGACGGCTGTAACGATAATCGTACCGTGTCCTTCGATAACGGTAGTTCCGCGTAACAGTTTATTGGACGGATAAGTTGCATCCTTTTTGAATTCCGCTTCATTGGTAGTTTTGGAAGTGGACGGCTCTCCGGTAAGCGTCGATTCGTTTACCCGTAACGATAAGGCTTCGATTAATTCTCCGTCGGCCGGAATCTCTTCGCCGGTTTCCAAAAGCACGGTATCTCCTACAACGACATCCCGTTTGGATATTTCCGCCACCTGTCCGTTGCGGATTACCCGTACGAGCGTATCGTCATTGACACTGTTCAATATGTCGAATTTGCGTTTAGCATCGTATTCGAACCAGAAACCGACTCCTGTCGCTAAGAAAATGGCACAGAAAATACCGATCGTTTCCGTATAATTGTTATGGATAATGGATATAATCAGTGACAATAAAGCCGCTATTAACAGAATACGTATGATCGGATCGTTGAATTTTTCCAGAAAAAGTTTCCAGAGAGATTCTTTTGGAGGAGGTGTCAGCATGTTGGAGCCGTATTTGGCTCTGCTTTCAGTTACTTCCTTGTCTGTCAGTCCGGTCAAATGATGTTGTTTTTTTTGTTCCATTTGTATTTATTGGTTAATGTTTACAACCTTTTCCGATATCGGATAAATGCAAATATAGAGCCTGTAAGGTTTAATCCGCTAATATATATAATATTTGTGAACTGTAAATTAAGAAAGCGAAAATTAAATCTTTTCACCTATCTTTTTGGCTGCAATGTAATAACTTTTGTATCTTTGTAAATTGTGAATGAATCTGAATAATGTAATTTACCAAACAGAAGATAAACGGGAAACGGATATGGAATACAATTTTGCAGAAATTGAGAAAAAATGGCAGCAGAAATGGAAAGAGAGTGGTATTTATCATGTGGAAATAGATAAGAACCGCCCGAAATTTTATGTGTTGGATATGTTTCCTTATCCTTCGGGGGCAGGGTTGCATGTAGGGCATCCGCTCGGATATATCGCTTCCGATATCTACTCCCGTTATAAACGGTTGAAAGGGTTTAATGTGCTGCACCCGATGGGATATGACGCATTCGGCCTTCCTGCTGAACAATATGCTATACAGACAGGGCAGCATCCTGCCATAACGACGGAAAACAATATCGCCCGTTATCGGGAACAGTTGGATAAAATAGGTTTTTCTTTCGATTGGGAACGGGAAGTCCGTACTTGTGATCCCGAATATTACAAATGGACACAATGGGCTTTTGTCAAAATGTTCGGCCATTATTATAATAATAAGACCGGGAAAGCGGAGCCTATCGAACAGTTGGTGGATCATTTCAGCCGATATGGGACGGAAGGTGTCGATGCGGCTTGCAGCCGGCTGCTCTCTTTCAGTGCGGAAGAGTGGAATGGAAAAAGTGAGAAAGAAAAAGAAGAGGTATTGCAGAATTACCGGTTGGCGTTCCGGGCTGCTACTATGGTGAATTGGTGTGCGGGATTGGGAACCGTGTTGGCGAATGACGAGGTGAAAGACGGTTTGTCTGTAAGAGGCGGTTTCCCCGTAGAACAACGGGTGATGCAGCAATGGTTGCTGCGTGTCACCGCTTATGCCGACCGTCTGTTGTCGGGGTTGGATACGTTGGAGTGGAGCGACTCTCTGAAAGAAATTCAAAGAAACTGGATAGGGCGTTCCGAAGGAGCACAGATGTTTTTCCCGATTAAAGGAAGCGACCGTAAGCTCGAAATCTTTACTACCCGTGCCGATACCGTTTTCGGCGTGACTTTTATGGTGCTGGCTCCTGAACATGAATGGGTAATGGAAATTACAGCTCCTGAATATAAAGAGGCTGTAGAACAATATATCGCCGATACGAAAAAACGTTCCGAGCGGGAACGCATGGCCGATACCAAACGGGTAAGCGGACAGTTCACGGGGGCATACGCCGTGAATCCGTTTAATGGAGTAGAAATTCCGATTTATATAAGCGATTATGTTTTGGCCGGGTACGGAACGGGGGCTATTATGGCTGTGCCTGCCCACGACAGCCGTGACTATGCTTTTGCCCGCCATTTTGATTTGCCGATTATTCCGGTAGTTGAGGGAGGTAATTTAGAGGAGGCTTCTTATGATGCTAAAGAAGGAAAATTGATCAATTCCGATTTTCTGACCGGATTGGATGTGAAAGAGGCGATTCGTAAAATGCTGGATGCCATTGAAGAAAAAGGAATCGGCAAACGGAAAGTCAATTACCGTTTGAGGGATGCTATTTTCTCTCGTCAGCGTTATTGGGGAGAACCGTTCCCTGTCTATTATAAAGAGGGCATTCCGTATGTGCTGAACGACGCCCGGCTTCCGTTGGAATTGCCTCCCATCGAGGATTTCGGCCCTACGGAACAGGGAGAACCGCCTTTGGCAAGGGTTAAAGAATGGCATACTGCGGAAGGCTATCCGTACGAACTGAGTACCATGCCGGGATTCGCGGGTTCTTCAGCTTATTACCTGCGTTATATGGATCCGCATAACGATAAGGCGTTGGTTTCCAAAGAGGCCGATGAGTATTGGGAAAATGTGGACCTTTATGTCGGAGGAATCGAACATGCGACGGGACATTTGATGTATTCCCGTTTTTGGAATAAATTCCTGTATGATTTAGGATATGTCTGCAAGGATGAACCTTTTAAAAAACTGGTAAACCAGGGAATGATACAGGGACGTTCGTCGTTCGTATATCGGATAAAAAATACCAATACCTATGTGTCGGCAGGGTTGAAAGGACAATACGATACCCAGGAGATACATGTGGATGTGAATATTGTGAAAAACGATGTATTGGATCTGGAGGCGTTTAAGGCATGGCGTCCCGAATATGCCGATGCGGAATTTATTTTGGAAGACGGAAAATATGTTTGCGGTTGGGCGGTTGAAAAAATGTCCAAGTCGATGTATAATGTGGTAAATCCAGATATGATCGTTGAAAATTACGGAGCCGATACGCTGCGTATGTATGAAATGTTCCTGGGACCGTTGGAACAATCCAAACCGTGGGATACGAACGGAATAGACGGAGTGCATAAATTCTTGCGTAAATTCTGGCGGCTTTTCTTCGATAAAGACGGGAATTTTGCGGTCGACGATGCCCCGGCGGATAAAAAAGCATTGAAAATATTGCATAAGACGATAAAGAAAGTAGGTGAGGATATCGAAAATTTCTCTTTCAATACTTCCATAAGCGCATTTATGATTTGTGTTAACGAATTGACCGATTTGAAATGCAACAACCGGGAAGTGCTGGAACCATTGACCGTATTGGTTTCTCCGTTTGCTCCGCATATCTGCGAAGAGTTATGGAGTTTGCTTGGGAAAGAAACATCTGTATGCGATGCGGTATTCCCGGTGTTCGATTCTGAATACCTGAAAGAAGACAGTTTTGAATATCCGGTTTCTTTTAACGGGAAAACCCGGTTTAAAAAAGAGTTGCCGTTATCGTTCTCCCAACAGGAGATAGAAGACGCTGTTTTGGCGGATGAATCGACGAAGAAATATTTGGACGGGAAACAACCGAAGAAGATTATTGTGGTTAAAGGAAAAATTATCAATGTGGTTTGCTAACCTGCGTATGAACTAAAATTTTTATTCCGTAATAAATATATTATTTCTGAAATGTTGGAACCAAGAACAAAACACATTCTGAGCGAGGTAAAATCTTATGTTATTATCTCGATCGGGTTAATTATCTATTCATTTGCCTGGGCAGGTATTTTGATACCGGGCAATGTCGTGGGGGGTGGAATTCCGGGTGTCAGCTCATTGATATTTTATGCTACGGGCGGCGAAGCGGGCGGAGGTATTCCGATAGGTTACTCTTATTTCGTGATAAATGTCGTATTGGTGGCTATCGGCTTTTTTATTATCGGGCCTCGTTTCGGAGCGAAAACCATATATGCTATGGCATTTAACTCTTTGGCATTGACAGTCCTGCAAAAAGTCATACCTCCCGATCTTATGGGATTGTATGACGATAAATTGCTCTCTGCTATATTGGGTGGCGGATTGTGCGGGCTTGGAATCGGGTTCTGTTTTTGGCAAGGCGGAAGTTCGGGCGGTACCGATATTATTGCGATGATTGTCAATAAATACCGGAATGTCAGCTTGGGCAAGGTAATCATGTTCTGCGATATCGTTATTATCGGTAGTTCTATTTTTATTTTCCATAATGTCAATACTATCGTATATGGTTATGTAACCCTCGTTATGACAGGTTTTACTATCGATCTTTTCTTGCAGGGAAACCGGCAGTCCTGTCAGTTGATAATTATTTCTAAAAAATATCCGGATATAGCGGATAGGATTGTGAATCAGGCGCGACGGGGGGTGACTGTTCTGGACGGAACGGGCTGGTATACCAAACAGCCGCAGAAGGTATTGATGGTATTC
Source organism: Candidatus Avirikenella pullistercoris (assembly GCA_018710935.1). Classification (GTDB taxonomy): domain Bacteria; phylum Bacteroidota; class Bacteroidia; order Bacteroidales; family Rikenellaceae; genus Avirikenella; species Avirikenella pullistercoris. Next base: position 65,467 of record DVIX01000001.1, read on the forward strand.
TGCCGGAAAAATGAAGCGCCTGCCATATATCGGATTATAAAAGAAGTCGATTCCGGAGCATTTATTTCCAATGCTTCCGTTTCGGGAGTTTATGGAAACGGTTTTGAAGACCTGAAGTTGAAGGCGAAAAAAAACAGTAAAAATTCTTAACATAAATATTACGATATGAGGCGAATAACCCGCGATAAAATATCGATTATATTAATCGTGATAAGCGTTGTCATTATTTCCGTAACATTTTCCAAGAAATGCAGCCGGTTTTCTACCGTTAATTTTAATGAGGAGAATCCCGAGCTACAGGTGAAAGAGCCTGAATATCTTTTCGGAGTATGTATCGACAGCCTGAATGTTACTTCGGCAGAGATTGCTTCGGGGGAAACGCTTTCCGATATTTTGGACAGATATGGAGTAAGTGCTGTGAAGATAGATGAAATCGTTAAGAAATCGAAAGGGATTTTCGATCTGCGGGGAATACGCCAGGGAAACCGATATACTGTTTTTACGACAATGGATTCTTTGCAGAAAATACAGTATTTCGTTTATGAACAGAATTTGAAAGATTATTTGGTTATTGATTTCCGCGATACGATCCAGTTGAGGAAGCAGGCGAAAGAAGTGGTGACCAAACGGCGGATGGGAGAAGCCGAAATAGAAAGCTCCTTATGGAATGCAGCGGTGGCTGGCGGTATGAATGGAGCGCTCGCCATGAATCTTGCGGATGTTTATCAGTGGACTATCGACTTTTACGGAATTCAGAAAGGCGATAAGTTTAAAGTGATTTATGACGAGTTGTTTGTGGATGATAAGAGTATCGGTGTGGGGACTATCTGGGGCGCGTGGTTCGAACATGGCGGGAAAAGCTATTATGCGATACGTTATGAATACAATGACGGCAAAAAAATAGAGAAAGGATATTGGGATGAAGAAGGGAAAAGCCTGAAGAGCGCTTTCCTGAAAGCCCCTTTGAAATATACGCGTATCAGTTCCAAATTTACCAATTCTCGTTTGCATCCGATTTTACGTATCCGCCGACCTCACTACGGGGTGGATTATGCAGCTCCGATGGGAACGCCTGTGCAGGCTATTGCGAATGGAACGGTAATCCAGAAATCGTATGACAGGGCTTCCGGTAATATGCTGAAAATTAAACATGCGCACGGATATGTATCGGGATATTTGCATTTGAAAGGATATGCTAAAAATATAAAAGTGGGGAGCGTCGTACAACAGGGGGATTTGATTGCTTATGTGGGAAGTACGGGCAGCTCTACGGGTCCGCACCTCGATTTCCGTATCTGGAAGAACGGAACCCCGATAGATCCTCTGAAAATGGTAGGTGAAAAAGGAGAAGATATTGCCGCTAAATACAGAGCGGATTACAACCGCGTGAAAGATGCGGTTATTGCGGAATTGAACGGTGCTCCTTATATACCGTTGGATATTCTGAATGTGGATTCGTCGGCTGCACCTTCCGTATCTCCGGTTTCTGCGGGTAATTAGGACATAGAATGGAACAAGAACGGATAGATAAGCGGATTATCGCTTTTATTAAGAAACACCATGTCCTTACTTTGGCAACGGCGGCTGAAGGGGCTCCTTATTGTTCCAATCTGTTTTATACCTATTTGGAAGAGAAAAATGTTTTCGTTTTTACCTCATCGGAAAATACCCGCCATGCTGCCGAAATGAAAAATGACGGACGGGTAGCCGGTTCGGTGGTATTGGAAACGGAAATAGTGGGGAAAATACAGGGATTGCAATTTCAGGGTATTGTCCTGAAACCGGAAGGAGAGTTGTTGAAAGCAGCAAGAACGGCCTATCTTAAAAGGTTTCCTTTTGCGGTTTTTATGGATGTGGAGTTATGGGTGTTGGAATTGACATTTGCTAAGTTAACGGATAACAGATTGGGGTTTGGCAGGAAATTGGTGTGGGAACGGGATAAAAAATAGATTGGATGGATAAAGAGTTGCAGAAAAGAAAAGTGGTGGTTACAGGAGCTACGGGTATGGTCGGTTCGCATCTTGTAGCACGACTGCTTCTGTCCGGTTATAGGGATATCACTATTTTTGTCCGTACGGTGGAGAGTGTCCGTAAATTGGAGAATATATTGGCGAAGTACGGGATTTCAGGCCAACTGAAGGATATTAAAACGGAGCAGATTTCTTTATATAATGTTAAGAGCCTGACCGACCGTTTGAAAGGGGTCGATGTCGTGTTTCATTGTGCAGCGAAAGTATCGTTTCAGCAAAAAGCTTCTCAGGCACTTATTAAGGAGAATGTGTTTGTTGCCTATGCGGTAGCCGAAAGTTGTTACCGGGCGAATGTGGGGTTATTGGTACATGTCAGTTCTATTGCATCGCTCGATTTGGTTTCTCCCCCTGAAAAAATTACGGAAGCGAATATTTTACAGTCGTTGAATGGGAAAAGCGCTTACGCGGTCAGTAAATTTTTTGCAGAAAACGAAGTGTGGAGGGTTGGCAATAAAGGTTTGAGGATCGTGGTTGCCAATCCGGCGGTTATTATCGGTTCGGGAGATTGGAATGGAGCGGGAACACCGGCTATTTTCAAAATGATTTATAAAGGATTGCCCGTTTATACGAACGGGATTACCGGGTATGTGGGGGTAAAAGATGTGGCAAGGGCGTTGATTCGGCTCAGCGAGGTGCCTGAAGCCGCAGGACAGCGTTTTATTTTGTGCAGCGATAACCTTTCCTATAAGGAGTTGTTCGATAAGATAGCTCTGGCAGAACATGTAAAGCCGCCTTATCGTGAGGCAAACGGCCGGTTGCTCAATTTTATGGAGAAAATGATCCGGTTTGCCGGTTTTTGGGGAATAAAGACGACGATTACCGAAGAAACCATCGATACCGTTAAACACCAATATCTTTATGACGGCAGTAAAATAACCGGTCTTACAGGATTTGCTTATAGCCCTATCGATAAAGAAATTGAAGATACGGCGCATGATTTCCTGGATACATGCCGTTCTTGCCACCGAAAACAAAGACTTTCGGCTGTGCGCAGATGAATTTATTTCAGTTAGGACATGTTTTTTTGCAAATTATTTGCATGGAAATATTTTTGTGCCTATCTTTGCACCACTCAACAATGAATGCCGATGTAGCTCAGTTGGTCAGAGCAGCTGATTTGTAATCAGCAGGTCGTGGGTTCGACTCCCTCCATCGGCTCGGAAGTTCTTTAAAAAATCGGGGAGATACCAAAGTGGCCAACTGGGGCAGACTGTAAATCTGCTGACGCACGTCTTCGTAGGTTCGAATCCTGCTCTCCCCACCAGTTTTTAACTATTTGCGGAAGTAGCTCAGTTGGTAGAGCATTAGCCTTCCAAGCTAAGGGTCGCGGGTTCGAATCTCGTCTTCCGCTCAAATAATCCGCTGATGTAGCTCAGGGGTAGAGTACTTCCTTGGTAAGGAAGGGGTCACGAGTTCAAATCTCGTCATCAGCTCTGCAACTAAGGCGATTACAATCAATTCTTGTAATCGCTTTTTTTATTTCTCTATCTTTCTATACTTTGAATTTGTCGATTGTTTTGAGAGAAAGGAGATTATCGGTTTTGTCGGTTGAGGCTGGCCGGTAAAATTTTTTATAAACGATTCTGCCTTTCGGATTTGAAAAAATGGAGTATGACTCGATGCGATTATTTGCGGACGAACAACCATTGTATAAAAGCTCCGGCAATCAAGGGTACGAACCGGTTCAGTACGATAGCCATGCTCATAGCGGGTAATATGGATAATAAAAGCGTTGTCGCTACGCCGCATGTAACGGCAAAAACACTGCGTTCCGGATTGCCGGTGTTCATTCCTAAACTTACGGCTAAACAAAAACCGGTAGGTGCGAGCAAACCGTAATGTATCCATGTGGCATACGGATAATCACTGGGCAACCAGCTTCCCCAGACATGATCGAAAATTACGATAACTCCCATGAGCAGGGCTGCGAAGATATATTTTAGTCGCGTAGAAAACTTCATAATAATTTCTTTTGGGGGTTAAATTTCGGGAATCTTTTGTTTTTTTACAAATATTCCCGGGGAAGTCTTGCGGATTGTTGTGCAGAAGTCCGAATAATTTTTGGCCGTTTTTATTTTTCAGTCCGGAACGGCAGAGTGTCTGAAATAATCGGGACAGACGAGGATTCTTTTGCCGGATTCTTCAACCGGATTTTTCGGAAAATACCGTCGGTGCTGTTTTAATCCGTGTGATTGAAAAAGAAAATAGGTTCCGGGTGAGATAAGGTAGGAGAAAATTCGTATGTATCAGGTATTGTTTTGAAACATGAAAGTTTTTGGCCGGTTGAATGTAAAGGAGAAAAGTATTATTGTCCCTGGTTGAAAAGATCGTGTTCGCATACTCCTGCAAATGTTTTCCGATGATAAGGAGTGATGCCGTGTTCCAGAATGGCCTGCCTGTGGTCGCGGGTAGGGTACCCCTTGTTTTTGTCCCAGCGGTAAAGGGGGTATTCTTGTGCCAACCTAAGCATATAGTCGTCCCGGAATGTTTTGGCAAGGACAGAGGCTGCTGCGATACTGGCGATTTTTCCGTCGCCTTTGACGATGCATTCATAAGGAATGGAGGTGGCGTTGCGGAACCGGTTTCCGTCTATCAATAACAGCTCGGGAACAGAGGACAGCTTTTTTACAGCCCGATTCATTGCGGCGAACGAAGCATTCAGGATATTGATTCGGTCGATTTCTTCCGGGGAGACCTCTTCTACCGCCCATGCAATAGCTTCTTTCAGAATTATGTCGCGCAGGGAATAACGTTGTTTTTCCGTCAGTTGTTTGGAATCGTTCAATAACGGGTGGCCGAAATCTTTGGGAAGGATTACTGCCGCAGCGAATACAGCTCCGGCTAAACAGCCCCGCCCCGCTTCGTCGCACCCCGCTTCTATCCGGTCTTCATATAGATATGCCTGTAACATAGCTTGTCGTTTCTTTGTTTTCAAAGATAAACAAATATGCGGGAACAACGGATATTTTATTCCATGTCGTTCAGATGAATCTCCAAAGCGTGTACCGAAATCAATATCTCTTTGATTGAAACGGCCAAAGAAGCGACCAATAAAAGTAAAGCCACGGCGAATGTATAGACGGCTGCCGTTTGTAATCCGATATAGATTAAAAAGGTACAGACAACGCATAATAACAGGCTGGAAATACCTAATACCTGCATGGCGCGTGTCAGGTATAACCGTTTTTTCAGATTCTTTATTTGGTCGAGTGCTATCTTCGAGGGCTCTTTTCTGTAATTTTCCTTTAAATTCCGGACAACTTGTGCATAAGCTAAAAATCGGTTGGTGTAAGCTAAAAGTATTAGTGATACTGCCGAAAAGAGCAGGGAGGGGGTCGTTAATGTCAATTCTTCCATTGTCGTTTTTATAAGATTATATAAAAAAAGGCCGGATGCCCGGCCTTTTTATTGTTTGTTCTGTCTGCTATTTGGCAAAGAACCGTTTGTATAGTCCTGCAAAAACCTGGCCGTGACGGGCTTCGTCTTTACACATTTCATGTACGGTATCGTGTATAGCGTCCAGATTGAGTTGTTTTGCACGGGTAGCGATACGTTTTTTATCTTCGCAAGCGCCGCTTTCCGCTTCCATTCTCGCTTTGAGGTTCGTTTTGGTATCCCATACCACTTCGCCCAGCAGTTCTGCGAATTTAGCGGCATGTTCTGCTTCTTCCCATGCAATCCTTTTGTATGCTTCGGCAACTTCCGGATAACCTTCACGATCGGCCTGGCGGCTCATGGCAAGGTACATTCCTACCTCGGTGCATTCTCCCATAAAATGAGCACGCAATCCTTCCAATACTTCTGCATCTACATCCTTAGCTACGCCTAAACGGTGCTCGTCAGCCCATGTCAGACCGTCGCCTTCATCGGTTACTTCTTTGAATTTTTCTGCCGGTTGTTTGCATTGCGGGCATTGTTCGGGAGGAGTATCTCCATAATGTACGTAGCCGCATACCGTACAAATAAATTTCTTACTCATTTTTTCATTTATTTAAGTTTCGGTTTCAGTTTGGTAAAACAAAGAAAATTTATTTTATTTTAAACTGCAACAGATAGTTGTTTAATTTTATCTATAAGGGGATAGATTTCTTCTATTCGTTCAAAAAAGCCCCGTAGAGGAGAAATTTAGCCCTTTTATGATTCTGTATGATAAATTTACTACCTTTACCTGTAAAATGAAAACAGGCAATGGAAGTTTATAAATTTGGCGGTGCTTCGGTGCAGTCGGCGGAAGGTGTTAAGAATTTGTCGTGTATTGTAGGGAAAGCGGAAAAACCGCTTGTAGTGGTTGTTTCTGCAATGGGAAAAACGACGAATGCAATGGAAGAGGTGTTGAGGTATTTTATGGAGGGGGAGAAAGAACAGGCGGCAAATCGGTTTTCTGTCGTAAAGGAGTATCATATCCGAATTATGGAGGGATTGGGGCTCGGGCAGGAACGGGTAGCGTCTGTCTTTGCTTCGGTGGAGCGGATATTGGCGGAGGAAACGCCTTCTTGTAATGGCTACGATTATTGGTATGATCGTATTGTCAGTTTCGGCGAAATACTCTCTACCACTATTGTAAATGCGTATTTGAATGTGCAAGGGATAAAAAGCCGTTTTATCGATATGCGCCGCTCCTTTATTACCGATAACAGACACCGGGAAGCCAATGTGGATTATGAATTATCCCGTGAACGCCTTTTGAAAGAGATAGGTACGGAACCGGAAGGAGTTTATCTGTTGCAAGGGTTTATCGGCGGGACGAAAGAAGGGGAGAGTACTACTCTGGGCAGAGAGGGTTCCGACTATACGGCTGCTGCAGTTGCCAATATTTTGGATTGTAAAGCGGTGACTATCTGGAAAGATGTGCCGGGCATTCTGAATGCCGATCCCCGTATCTTCGGCAATACCGTATTGATTCCCCGATTGACTTATGTCGATGCCGTAGAACTTGCATACAGCGGGGCGCAGATTATACATCCGAAAACCATCAAACCTTTGCAGAATAAGGATATTCCGCTGTATGTCCGTCCGTTCGGCACTCCCGAAGCGGCAGGAAGCGTTATCAAAGGAAATGAAGGTTATACGCCGCATGGAATTCCGGTATTGATTCTTAAAAGGGATCAGATATTGATTTCTATCCGTCCGAAAGATTTTTCTTTTGTCCTGGAAGAGTCTCTTGCCCATATATTTGCGTTGATGCATGCTTACCGCCAAAAAATCAATCTGATACAAAGTTCTGCCATCCGGATTACGTTGAGTGTGGATAATTCCCGCTACTTTTCCGGGTTGCTCGAAGAACTCCAGAAAAATTATAAAGTAAAATATAACGATAATCTGGAATTGCTGACCATACGGGGGTATAATTCGGAGGTGGTGGAAAGGGAATCGGCAGGGCATACCGTATATGTGAGGCAGCAGACACGCCGGTCTTATAAATTATTGCGGGAAAGTACGGCGGAACGGTAAAATATTTCCGATAACTGAAACGAATAAATTTTTTAATAAAAGATAAGTAATGAATAAACGATTTTTGCTTTTATCGTCCGCACTGCTGTTGCTGGTAAATTGTAAGAATGAGATGAAAATAAAAACGAAAGATTATCCTTCCGCTCCGAAAGATACGACCATTGTCGATAATTATTTCGGAACGATGGTTAAAGACGAGTACCGCCCCTTAGAAGATGATAATGCACCCGAAACGGTGGCGTGGGTCAAGGCGGAGAATGAAGTGACGAATGATTATTTGAGCCGTATTCCCTATCGGAATGCTTTGAAAAAACGGCTTACCGCCCTTTATGATTATCCGAAATACGGCATTCCCGAACGGCATGGGGATAATCTGCTCTTTTTTAAAAATGACGGGCTTCAGAATCAAAGCGTATTGTATATTCAGAACGGAAAGGAAGAAACTCCGGGTGTTCTGCTCGATCCCAACACTTTCTCGGAAGACGGGACGGTCGCTTTGGTGACGGTTTCCGTTTCCAAAGATAACCGTTATCTCGCTTATTCGGTGGCCGAATCCGGTTCCGATTGGGTAGAGATACGCGTAATGGATATGGAGAGCCGGAAAGTGTTGGCCGATACGATCCGGTGGGTGAAATTTTCCGGAGCAGAATGGAGTGAAGGAGGATTTTATTATAGCCGTTATGACGAACCGGAAAAAGGAAAGGAGCGTACCAATACCAATGAATACCAGAAAGTGTATTACCATAAATTGGGAACTTCGCAGGCAGATGATAAATTGATATTCGAAGATAAACAACATCCGTTGCGCTATTTCTCCCCGGTGGTCGGCGATGACGATGAATATCTGTTCGTAGTCGCTTCGGAAGGGACCAGCGGGACACAGATATATTATAAAAAGAGAAAGTCGGATGCTCCGTTTAAGATTCTTTATGAGGGATTCGCTTCCGATTATACCCCGGTATGGTGTAAAAATGGGAAATTATTGGCTTTGACGAATAACGGTGCTCCTAACGGACGTTTGATAGAGACTGCTTTAGGCGGAGCGGAACCGGTTACACGCGATTTGATTCCAGAGGGGGAAAACTTGTTGGAAAGCGTAAGTGTTGCCGGAGGAAAGATATTTGCTTCCTATTTGCAGGATGCCTGCACGAAAGTTTGGGAATATACACTCGAAGGGGATGCCGTACGTGAAATAGCATTCCCTGCGTTGGGAGCTGCTGCCGGATTCTCCGGCGGCGATAACGATACGGAAATTTATTATTCGTTCAGCAGCTTCAATTATCCTCCTACCGTTTATAAATACGATGTGGTTGCCGGTAGTTCGGTTCCTGTATTTCAGGGTGAGGCTGCGTTTTCTCCCGATGATTTTGTGGTGGAACAGCTCTTTTTCGAAAGTAAGGATGGAACGAAGGTGCCGATGTTCCTGAATTACAAGAAAGGGATACAGAGAAACGGCAATAATCCGGTTCATATTTACGGTTATGGCGGGTTCAATATCAATATGCCGCCCTCTTTCTCTCCGGCGAATATCCTCTTTATGGAACAAGGAGGGATTTATGTCTCGGTAAACCTGAGAGGCGGCGGTGAATACGGAGAAGAGTGGCATAAGGCGGGAATGTTGGAGAATAAGCAAAATGTATTCGATGATTTCATTGCGGCAGCCGAATATCTCGTAAAGGAGAAATATACCAATCCGGATAAAATCGCTGTTTCCGGAGGCTCGAACGGCGGTTTGCTGGTAGGAGCCTGCATGACACAACGTCCGGATCTTTATGCGGTAGCTTTTCCTCGTGTGGGTGTGCTCGATATGCTCCGGTACCATAAATTTACGGTCGGTTGGGGCTGGGCGGTAGAATACGGCAGCAGCGATAATCAGGAACAGTTCGATTACCTGATAAAATATTCCCCGTTGCATAATATCCGGAAAGGAACTTGTTATCCGGCCACTATGGTAATGACTGCCGACCATGACGACCGTGTCGTTCCGGCACACTCTTTCAAGTTCGGAGCTACTTTGCAACAAGCGCAGGGATGTGATAAACCGGTATTGATACGCATCGATTCGAATGCAGGGCACGGTGCCGGAAAACCTACCGGAAAAGCGATCGATGAAATGACCGATATGTATGCTTTTATGTTTTATAATCTGGGAGTAACCCCGAAAATAGGACAATAAAAAAGTATTCTGTTTTAATATGTTTTTATCCAATCGGTTACATTGCGATAACGAATGCGGTATGCCGGATAAAAACGGAATATATTTTGAAAAAAATCGGTTTGTTTTGTAAAAATAAATTTATAAATTTGCAAAGTTCAAAATATTAGGGAGAAGAGGTTTTGAAACCCCTTTCTTAAGGAAAATGCAGAAGATTCAGTACGGTTTTTGCAGTGTATTCGGGATATTTGAAATTTAGATTCATAAACCTAATAAATTTTAAAAATTATGTCAAAAATTAAGATTGGTATTAACGGTTTCGGACGTATCGGTCGTCTTGTATTCCGTGCCGCAATGACAAAAGACAACATTGAAGTAGTAGGTATAAATGACCTTATCACCGTAGATTATATGGCTTATATGCTTCGTTATGATACCATTCACGGTAAATTTAACGGAACAATCGAGGTGAAAGACGGACAACTCGTAGTAAACGGCCACGCTATCCGTGTTACTGCTGAAAAAGATCCTGCAAATCTGAAATGGAACGAAGTAGGTGCGGAATATGTGGTTGAATCTACCGGTCTTTTCTTAACGAAAGAAAAAGCTGAAGCTCATATTAAAGCAGGTGCGAAACGTGTTGTAATGTCTGCTCCGTCGAAAGACGATACTCCTATGTTCGTAATGGGTGTAAACAACAAGAAATATGCAGGCGAAGCGATCGTTTCCAACGCATCTTGTACAACAAACTGCTTGGCTCCGCTGACAAAAGTTATCAATGATAAATTCGGTGTTGTTGAAGGTTTGATGACTACTGTACACGCAACTACTGCAACTCAGAAAACCGTTGACGGTCCTTCTATGAAAGACTGGAGAGGCGGTCGTGCTGCTGCGGGTAATATCATCCCGTCTTCTACAGGTGCTGCAAAAGCAGTAGGTAAAGTTATTCCTGAACTGAACGGTAAATTGACCGGTATGTCATTCCGTGTTCCGACTTTGGATGTATCCGTTGTCGATGTAACTTTCCGTTTGGCTAAAGCTGCATCTTATGATGAAATCAAAGCTGCTGTGAAAGAAGCTTCTGAAGGCGAAATGAAAGGTATCCTCGGATATACTGAAGACGATGTAGTTTCTTCAGATTTCTTGGGCGATGCACGTACATCTATCTTCGATGCAAAAGCGGGTATCGCTTTGAATAGCAACTTCGTTAAACTCGTTTCTTGGTATGATAACGAATGGGGTTATTCAAACAAAGTTATCGAATTGATTACTCATATGAATACTGTTAAATAGTTTCAGAAAAGAGTTTGAATAAAAGGAGCTGTCTGAGTTTATTGTCAGACGGCTCTTTTTTATTAGAGGGGCGGTTATAGATTTTGTTTCCCGGGAAACGGGAAAGTTGGCAAACCTCATATTTTTGGGGGTCGGTTAGGCGATTCTGTGGATATTGGTAAATGTTCTTTCAATAAAGAGCAGCAGGATTGCCAATGC
>DVIX01000010.1 GCA_018710935.1 Candidatus Avirikenella pullistercoris
AGGAAAGACGGTTATCCGGGATAGGGACGAGCTGATGTTCCGGTATAAGAATGTGGAGTTGACTCCATATCAGCTTTCTTCCGGAGAAAAACAGATGATCGTTATTCTTACGATTGCACTGACTCAGAATATGCGTCCGGCGACTTTAATCATGGATGAACCGGAAATTTCGCTTCATTTTGAATGGCAAAGAAAGGTGATTGCCAATATTATGCGGTTGAATCCTTCTTTGCAATTATTGGTTTCGACCCATTCGCCGGCAGTAATTATGGATGGTTGGATTGATAAGGTGCAGGATATAAGTGATTTAGTTGTTTAGTTTTGTTGTCGTGCTATTAATGGGTAATGAATGTCCAAACTTGTAAATAATATTAATTCCGAATATCTGGCTGTATCTAAACTTTTTTCTCATCCGAAAAGAAAGGGGACAGAGAAGGTTTTTGTATATGTGGAAGGGTACGAAGATATTGCTTTTTGGCGTAATATTTTTCGGATGTATGAATCCGAGCGGTTGCAGTTCGAAATTAGTATTCCTTCACGGGACGATTTGGCGAAAGGGAAAAAAGTGCTTTTAGGGATGTTGCCCAACTGTGGAAAGAACATGATTCTCTGCATGGACAGTGATTTCGATTATCTTTTCCAAAATGAAACGGCGCAGTCGTGTACGGTAAATAATAGCGAGTTTATATTTCAGACTTACGTTTATTCCATAGAAAATTATTTGTGTTATCCTCCTTCTCTTCGGGGAACTTGTGTGCGGGCGACGAAAAATGATACGTTTATATTTGATTTCGAGCAATTTATGGCGGATTATTCCCGGACAATTTATCCGGTTTTTTTATGGTATGTTTATTCTGCGGTGTGTAAAAAGGAAAATTTTTTTACGTTGAATGATTTTCGGAATACCGTAAAAATTCATTATCTGGATATTAAAAATAACGGAGCGGATACGATAACCTGGTTGAACCGGCAGGTGGTGCGGCGTGTGCAGAAGCTCGAAGAGAAATATCCTCGCTGGAAACAGGCGGTAAAAGAGTATGGGGTGAAGTTGAAAAAGTTAGGCGTTACATCCGGTAATGTCTATTATTATATGCACGGGCATACCTTGTTGGATAATGTTGTGATCGTATTGGTGCAGACCGTGTGTGAATTATTGAAGGTTATGAGTATAAATTATATTCGCGGCAGTAACAGGTCGGGTGTTGCTTTGACGAATGAGTTGAGTAATTATAAAAATTCTTTGCGTGATCCGGAACAGGTGTTGTTGGATAACGATGAATATCAGGGGTCGGAACTTTTTGCCCGTTTGAAATCGGATATTGATAAATTTTTGGATAAATATTTTAAATTGCAGCAAGCAGATGAGTAAGGTGAAGAAATTTATATTGTCGGAAGATGAGATGCCCCGGCAGTGGTATAATATTGTGGCGGATATGAAAAACAAGCCTCTTCCGTTGATTCATCCCAAGACGAAAAAAGAGGTGAAACCGGAAGATCTGGCCCCTTTGTTTTCGGAAGGAGTGATTGAGCAGGAATTCAGTACGGAACGGTTTGTAGAGATTCCCGATAAGGTTTTGGAGATATATAATATTTGGCGTTCTACTCCGCTTGTTCGGGCTTATGGATTGGAAAAAGCACTCGATACGCCGGCAAAAATCTATTTTAAGAATGAAGGGACATCTCCTATCGGTTCCCATAAACTGAATACGGCAGCAGCACAAGCCTATTATGCTTATGAGCAGGGAATTAAAAGCCTGACAACTGAAACGGGAGGCGGGCAGTGGGGGAGTGCCCTCAGTTTTGCTTGTCAATATTTCGGTATTGATTTAAAAGTGTTTATGGTAAAGGTGAGTTATAACCAGAAACCATACCGTAAATTGATGATGAATACGTGGAAAGCGGATGTCATTCCTTCGCCCAGCGATAAGACTGCGGCGGGAAGGGCTGTTTTGGAGCATGATCCCGAATGTTCCGGAAGTCTGGGGATTGCGGTGTCGGAGGCTGTCGAAATGGCGGTTGAGAGTGGCGGTGCTGCTAAATATGCTATCGGAAGCGTGTTGAATCATGTGTTGATGCATCAGACGATTATCGGTGAAGAAGCAATTTTACAAATGGAAAAAGCGGGAGACGAACCGGATGTAGTAATCGGTTGTTTCGGCGGCGGTTCCAATTTTGCAGGGATAGCATTTCCGTTTTTGCGGGATAAGCTCGTTAAAGGGAAAAATATTCGTGTAGTAGCGGTAGAGCCTCAATCGTGTCCGAAATTGACAAGAGGGGTGTTTCAATATGATTTCGGCGATAATGCCGGTTTTACTCCGCTTATTCCTATGTATACGTTAGGGCATAATTTCCAGCCGGCTGATATTCATGCCGGAGGTCTGCGTTATCATGGGGCCGGTTCTATCGTAAGCCAGTTGTTGCACGATAATCTGATAGAGGCCAGGTCTATTCCGCAGATCGAGACATTTGAAGCAGGATTGCTGTTTGCCAATGCGGAAGGTATTATTCCTGCTCCGGAATCGGCACATGCTATCGCTCAGGCGATCCGTGAGGCGAAAATAGCGAAGGAAGAGGGGAAGCAGCGTACTATTCTGTTCAATCTTTCCGGGCACGGACTGGTCGATTTATATGCTTATGAACAATATTTTGCCGGAAAACTTCGTGATTATCCCCTTTCTGACGAATATATACATCGAAGTACATCTGAATTGGAGCAGATTATTAAATAATTGCCAGATAAAAGAAGATTAGAATCTTTCTCAAGGGTTTTTTACAGCGGAGATGGAGTGGGGTTTCGTCTCCGTTTTCATTTAAAAAGAATAAATGATGGAAATAAAAATTGTAAAAGACGATAAGAAGCGATATTTGGATTTACTGTTGTTGGCGGATGAGCAGGAGGATATGATCGACCGTTATCTGGAGCGGGGTGAATTATTCGTGTTGGATGAGAATGGGATAAAAGCGGTTTGTGTAGTAACGGATAATGGAGAAGGCGTATATGAGATTAAGAATTTGGCGGTAGTTCCTGCTTCCCAACGGTTAGGATATGGTAAAAAGATGGTTGAATATGTCTGTAACTACTTTAGGTCGGGATGTCGGAAAATGTTGGTAGGAACGGGGGAAAGTCCGGTAACGGTTCCTTTTTATTTAAGTTGCGGGTTTAAGCGGGTATATCGGGTAAAGAATTTTTTTACGGACAATTATAACCATCCTATTTTTAATGAGAAAGGAGAACAGTTGAAGGATATGCTTTATTTTGAGAAATGGTTGAGGTAATCGAATAAAATCGATACGTACACCGGGAAGAAGTGTTGAGCCTTTATATGGGGAAAGTATGTTCCGGAGAGAGAATACTCGGTTGTATGGTTTTCATGTTTGTAAGGATTCGGATGTTTCCGGGAGTGTAAGGTTGTCGGTTGAGGCGATAATATTTCGTTTTAAATTTTCCAATCCGGGGCGGGAAAGAGGTGTCTTTTTGTATTGGCGGAACTGCTCTTCATCGAGAGCGAGCCATTCGGAAAGGGTTAGCGAAAAGTTATATTCATCGGAAGAGAACAAGGCAGATGTCTTTTCGGAAATTTCCGGGGTTATTTCCCGTATGGCTTTTTTATTCCAGGGACATATTTCCTGGCAGATGTCGCATCCGAAAAAGAATGGACGGCTGCGGCGGAGTATATCTTGTTCCGTTTTTGTAAAAGGTTTTTTATGTTCGATAGTGAGATAGGATGTGCAACGCCTTGCGTCTAACGGGGATTGTCCGTCTAAGGCTTTTCCCGGGCAGTTATCTATGCAACGCCTGCAGTTACCGCAACCGTTAAACGGGTTAGGGGTGTCATAAGTATCAGTTTTGCAGTTTATAATCAGTTCTCCCAATAATAGGAAACTGCCTTTTTGGCGATTGATGAGCAGGCCGTTTCTCCCGATCCAGCCTAATCCGGCTTCTACAGCCCAATATCGTTCTGCAATAGGAGCCGAATCTGTAAAACAACGGCCTGAAACGAGTTGCCCGGAACAGTTTAGTTTTTGCAACAGTTCTCCGAGCATATTTTTTATAACAAAGTGGTAATCTTTTCCTTGGGCGTATCGTGCGATGCCTGGAGCATGAGTTTGCCGCAGGTAACCGATTCCGCATACGATGATGCTGGCGGCATCTTCTGTGAGCAAAGCAGGATTTCGCCGGAGACAGTTGTTGCGGGTAAGCCAATCCATTCCGGCATGTTTTCCTTCAGCAAGCCATTTATCCATAGTGTGGTGCGGAAAACTTACCTCTTTCGGTCGGACAATGCCGCATAGATCGAAGCCGGTTTCCCGGGCGCATTTTTTTATGAAACTATTGGACAGACAGGTCACGAAACAGTAAATTTATTTATGCAAACATAATAAACAGTTTTGAGTTGGCACTCTTTTAGAAAGGAAATGAAAAAGGAAAATATGATAATTCGAAGAAAAAAGGTATCTTGCATCGTTAAAATCCGGGAGCGGAAAATATGTTTGAAGAGGAATAAATAGTTATGGGCGGCAGGGATTATAAAGGGCATATGTCCAAAATAAAGGTAAGCAACATGATATATCCGATCCTAATAGGATTGGGAGTCGTGGGATATATGCTGTATCGGGAGTTCGATCCGGATGTTTTTTCTGTCCTGCATTTTACCTGGAAATCGGTTTTATGGATTTTTATCGCTTTTTTATTTATGTTCGGCAGGGATATCGGGTATATTATCCGGATCCGGATTCTGTCGGATAATAAATTGACCTGGATGCAGGCATTTCGGGTTATTATGTTGTGGGAGTTCACTTCGGCTATCACGCCTTCGGCGATAGGAGGAACGAGTTTCGCTATTATTTACGTTCATAAAGAGGGTATCAGTGTAGGTAAGAGTTCTGCTATTGTATTGCTCACCTCTTTTTTCGATGAGTTATATTTTATCGTAATGTTTCCTTTGGTTACCTTATTGGTAGGAAAGTCGGTTTTATTCGATGTTTCTGCTGCGGTGGGGGATACGTTTGCGATGGGGTTACTGGGTATTGCCTTGACGGGATATTTCCTGAAATTGATTTATACGCTATTCGTTTCGTACGGGTTGTTTATCAATCCGAAAGGATTGAAATGGATTCTTTTGAAGGTGTTTCGTATCCGGTTTCTGCGTAAATGGTATAGGTCGGCAGTTAAGACGGGGGATGATATCATAGCGAGTTCTAAAGAGATAAAGACGAAGAAATTGGGATTCTGGGTGAAAGCGGTAAGTGCTTCTTTTCTTTCGTGGAGTTCACGTTATTTAGTGGTCAATGCCATATTGTTGGGGTTTTTTGTTTTTGGTGACCATTTGTTGCTTTTTGCCCGTCAGTTGGTGATGTGGATTATGATGTTGATAATGCCTACTCCGGGAGGAAGCGGATTTTCGGAATTTCTTTTCAAAGAGTATCTCAGCGATTTTATTCCGGTCGATGTTTCTTTGCAGTTCGGGGTTGCGGCATTGTTGGCTTTGTTATGGAGGTTGATAACTTATTACCCTTATTTAATTATCGGGGCGGTTATTTTCCCTCGTTGGCTTAAGAGAAATTTCGGTGCGGAGGCGCGTGCATCGTGGAAAAAGCCGGAAGCAGTGGAAGAAGAATCGGGCAATAATTGATTTCAGACTGTTTTTTTGTGTGAAAATAGGTAAAACAGGATAAAATCGTAAAGGAATAACCTTTCTTGTAAAAAAAGAACATAGAGCCCAAATAATCCGGGAAATGTAGGTACAATTATCGCAATAGTTTACTATTTTTGCATAAACAAATTAATCAATGTAAAATTAGGGATTATGAAACTGACAAAAAAACTTACGGATGCATTTAATGAGCAGATAAAAGCGGAAATGTGGTCTGCTAATTTATATTCTTCGATGTCCATTTATTTTCAGGGACTGGGATTGTCCGGATGTGCTCATTGGATGAAAAAACAGGCGGCGGAAGAGCTCGAACATGCTGAAAAATTGATTGATTTCGGAATGACTCGCGGAGGAGATATTAAGATAAGTGCGATTGATGCTGTTCCTGTTAAATGGGAAAGTCCGAAAGCGGTATTCGAAAATGTTTATAATCACGAATGCTATGTGTCGGAGTTGATCGATAAATTGATGGATCTTGCAATAGCAGAGAATGACAAGGCAACGCAAGAGTTTTTGAGATGGTTTATTAACGAGCAGGTTGAGGAAGAAGAAACTGCTCAAGGGATCCTTGATAAATTTAAGGTTTTCGATGTTCATGCACTTTATTGCGTTGACCACGAATTGGGTAAAAGATAAATAAGGTTTTCTCGAACCGTAAAGTTAGAAAATGGGAACTTTTAAGTTCCCATTTTTTGTTTTATAGAAACTTTGTAGATTTAATGGGCAAAATGAATGTCAGGTAATTTTCAAAAAGCTTTAGTTTGAAAAATAGAGGTAGGAGTTGAATACAGAATAAAAAAAATATTTTGTATTACAGAAATGTATAAAAACAAAAAATCGGACAATTTTAAATTGTCCGATTTAATTAGTAGCGGAGACAGGACTCGAACCTGTGACCTTTGGGTTATGAGCCCAACGAGCTGCCAACTGCTCCACTCCGCGGTATTGTGGGTACAAAGATAAGCAATATTTTGTCATTTCCAAAATTTATTGACGGTTTATTTGGATAGTATATTTTCGGAAAAGGATGCGGGCATAGGATTGTAGCATCCTGACGGGTATTTTTAAAATGGGGAAAAAGGCACGGACAGAATGAATGTGTTTGAGCGGGAAAAGGTTGGTTGGGGATTGCCGATGGATATAAAATATTGAGTCTTCGGTTTTTGATAGGACAATATGAAAATTATGTTCTATCTTTGTAAAATATGGAAAAAACCGGGAAAATCGTGAAAGTTTGTTTTTAAAGATTGCCGGAGCGTTTTTATATTCGAAGAATATAATTGAAAGCCGAATGGCAGAAAATTTATTTTCAGTTTTTGCCAGAATGTATTCTATATTATGTAACGACAAAATTTGCAAAAGCTTATGCCCATATTGACTCGTTTGGTTAATCAGGTCCTTTCCAAAAGATTGTCGGCCATTGATTTTTTCAGAAAGAATCCGCATATGGTTCAGCAGAGGCAGTTCGAATATTTAGTCCGGACGCTGTCTCATACGCTGTATGGGAAACAATATAATGTCGGCCGGGAAATGACGTTTCTGGAATTCCAGAAGCGGTTGCCGGTAGTTACTTATGACGAACTTTCTCCTTTTATCGAACGGGTCAGAAGAGGGGAGCCGGGAGTATTGTGGGATACGCCGGTACGGTGGTTTGCCAAATCATCGGGAACGACGGCCGATAAAAGCAAATTTATTCCGGTAACTTCGACTTATCTGCATCACTGCCATTTTCGGGGGCCTAAGGATGTATTGGCTTTATTTACCCGCAATTATCCGAAATCCGATATTTTTTCCGGTAAGACATTGACATTGGGCGGTAGTCACCGGTTGGATATGCAGGAAGGTTCGGGTGCCCATTCCGGCGATCTTTCGGCGATTATGATACAGAATACGCCGTGGTATGCTTCCTTTAACCGGGCACCTTCTTTGAAAGTAGCTTTGACAGCCGATTTCGAAACGAAAGTCAGAATGATATGTGAAGAGACTACGCGGCAGAATATAACTTCTTTTGCGGGAGTCCCTTCGTGGAATATGGTGTTGTTGAATGAAATATTGAAATATACGGGAAAAGATAACATTTGCGAAGTGTGGAAAAACATGGAACTGTTTATCCATGGCGGAGTCAGTTTCGTGCCGTACAGGGAGCAGTATAAACGGCTTATTCCGTCGCCGGATATGAAATATATGGAAACTTACAATGCATCGGAAGGATTTTTTTCGATTCAGGATATTCCGGAGAGAGACGATATGTTGTTGATGCTCGATTACGAGATATTTTATGAATTTTTGCCAATGGAGTATCTTGAGTGTCCGGAAAAAGCAGTTCCTTTGGAGGACGTACAGTGCGGAGTGAATTATGCGGTGATTATCTCTTCGAGTGCGGGGCTTTGGCGTTACATGATAGGCGATACGGTTATATTTACTTCTACTGATCCTTATCGTATTAAAATTACGGGACGGACGAAACATTATATCAATGCTTTCGGCGAAGAGGTGATTGTGGATAATGCGGACAGGGCTATCCATGAGGCGTGCAGGCAGACCGGAGCTGTAATTCGGGATTATACCGTAGCACCGGTTTATATGAATGAAGATGCGAAAGGAGCACATCAATGGATTATCGAATTTGAAAAAAAACCGAATAATGCGGAACGATTCAACACCGTTTTGGATAAGACTTTGCAAAACGTGAACTCCGATTATGAGGCTAAGAGAACGAGAAATACAACGCTTTATCCGCCGCAGATAATTTATGCTCCGCAGGGATTATTTTATGAATGGATGAAAGAACGGGGTAAATTGGGAGGACAGAATAAAATTCCCCGTTTAGCCAATAACCGGAAATATGTGGATGAGTTGCTTTGTATAATCGAAAGGCTTGGAAGCGATAAACAGGCGTTGAAGAATTGAAGATAGTTAATTATGTATATAGCGGTTTCAGGAAATATCGGTAGCGGCAAGACTTCATTAGTGGAGATGTTGTCGGAACGGCTGGGTTGGAAGGCCTATTACGAGGAAGTGGATGATAATCCCTATTTAAATGATTTTTATCAGGATATGGGACGTTGGGCCTTTAATCTGCAGATGTGTTTCCTGAGTAAAAAGATTCGGCAAATCAAAGAGATACTGAATGATAAATGCGATATTATTCAAGACAGGACTATTTTTGAAGAAGCGTATGTGTTTGTTACCAACCTTCATAAAATGGGATTGCTGGATACTTCGGATTTCGATCTTTATATGGAATTTTTCACCCTGCTTACCGGAGAGGTGAAAGAGCCGGATATCATTATTTATTTAAAGGCGAGTGTGCCGACTCTTGTGAGCCAGATACATAAACGGGGGAGGGCATATGAGATGCGGATCGAAGAGAGTTATCTGGCAAGCTTGAATGAGCTTTATAATTATTGGATAGAGAAAGTATATAAGGGAAAGGTGATTACGATTGATATAGATGAAACCGATTTTATTTTGTATGATTCCATGTTTGAGAAAATAGTCGGGATTGTTCAGTCGGAGATTGCTAAAATCGGTTTGCAGAAGTAGTTATGATACAGCTTCCATCGCAGTTTAAAGAACGGAGCAGGGAGGTGGTAGCACCTGCCGAATACGATGCGTTTATCTCTTCCTTCGATATGGAACAGCCGGTTTCCGTGCGGATGAATCCTTATAAAAAGGGAGAAGCTCCCTTTTGTCAGGAACGGATTCCCTGGTGTAGTGAGGGATATTATCTTTCTTCCCGTCCCTCTTTTACTTTGCTACCTGTTTTTCATGGCGGGGCATTTTATGTGCAGGAAGCTTCTTCCATGTTTTTAGAGCAGCTTTTTTTACAGGGTATATTCCCTGCGATAGGGAAAGATATCCGGGTATTGGATTTGTGTGCGGCTCCGGGAGGGAAATCCACACATATCGCCTCTTTATTGGGGAAAGAGGGGTTGTTGGTGGCGAATGAAGTGATAAAACCTCGTTCGAAAATTCTTGTCGAGAATGTACAGAAATGGGGAACGGCCAATACGATGGTGACGAACAGTGACCCTCGTGCTTTTGGGAACTTATGTCATTTTTTCGATGTAATGGTGGTCGATGCTCCTTGTTCCGGAGAAGGGATGTTCCGAAAAGAGCCTTTGGCGAGAGAGGAGTGGTCTGAAGATAATGTGAGCCTTTGTGCACAACGGCAGAGGAGGATTCTTGCCGATGCGTGGGATGCCCTTGCACCCGGCGGCTTTTTGATATACAGTACTTGTACTTTTAATCGGGAAGAGAATGAGGAGAATATCGCTTGGATAACCCGGAATTATGAGGTGGAGCCTGTTGAAATATCATTGGTTTCCGAGTGGAATGTCGTCCGGACGGAAACAGAGGGAATTTCTGCTTTTCGTTTTTTCCCCCACCGTATAAAGGGAGAGGGCTTTTTTGTGACGGTAATGCGGAAAAGTTCCGGAGAGCGTGTCGAACGGAAGAATAGAGCGGTGGGGAAAGGTGTATTTTTATCTCCTGCAAAAAATGATATGCAGGAACTTAAAAATTGGTTCGGTCATCCGGGAGATTGGGAATTCGGGGTGCGCAATCAGGAGGTGTATGCTTTTTATAATGGACGGAAGGCCGATGCGGAACAGATAGCGGCAAAAGTGAATCTTATATATCCGGGATTGGATGTGGGACAGTTGTTCCATAATAAGTTGAAACCGGCTCATGCTTTGGCATTGTGTAACGATTTGTCATCGTCGGTAGTTCCTGTTGCTTCTTTGGATGAAGCGGATGCTTTGAATTATCTGAGAAAAGCGGATGTCGGGTGCGAAAAATTTGCTCTTTCGCTGAATCTCATTGTCTATCGGGGAGTATCTCTGGGATTTTTGAAACGGATAGGAAATCGTTGTAATAATATGTATCCTAAAGAGTATAGGATATTGAATTTATAGTTTTGTGTTTGCCAGAGGATATGTTTCGTTTCGGCAGTATAAAAGAGATGTTTTACCTAAAAATAGAGGAATGAAGAAAGGAATAATTTTGTTTTTGACATTGTCCGTTATATTTACGACGAAGTCTTTTGCACAGTTCAATCTGGATAGAGCGCTTAATGCGGGGGCGAAAGCCGTAAAGGCCGCTACTCTTTCCGATGCGGAAATCAACGGTTATGTGAAAGAGTATATTGATTGGATGGATGCCAATAATCCTGTTTGTGAGGGAGATGATCCTTATGCGGTTCGGCTTGACAGTATTACTCGGAGTATCAATAATATCGATGGGATTAATATTAAGGCGTACCGTGTCGTAGATGTGAATGCGTTTGCGTGTGCCGACGGCAGTATCCGGGTTTTCGCAGGACTTATGGATGTTATGACGGATGAAGAGTTATTGGGAGTTATCGGTCATGAAATAGGCCATTATATGAATAAAGATACTAAAGATGCGTATCGTACGGCTTTACTCACTTCTGCTTTACGCGACGGAGTGAGTGCTGCGGGAGGAACGTCGGCAAAACTTTCCGATTCCCAGTTGGGAGACTTGGGAGAAGCGTTGAGTTCTTCTTCTTTCTCACAAAAACAGGAACGGGAAGCTGATATATACGGATACGAGTTTTTAAAAAGCCATGGCATCAATCCATGGGCGATGGCACTTTCCTTTAAAAAATTGAAACAAATGCAGGGAGAGATGGGAAGCCAGAAAAGCAGTAAGGTACAACAGCTCTTTTCTACGCATCCCGATTTGGATGCCCGGATAGAAGCTATGGTGAAGCGTGCTCAAGCAGACGGTTTCGAATGCCCTGTAAAAGATACGGAGGCGGATTTATAGAACTTATGTTAAGGGATAGAAAAAAACGGAACATTTTAAATGTTCCGTTTTTTTGATGTAATATTTTTGTCGCTTTTATATTCTGTACGGATTTTTTGTCGTTGGTAAATCCGGTAAATTTTTATTTATTTTTTTTCTTCCCATATCCAGTAGCTGTAAGGGGGATAGTAGAACGGAAGCTGATTCAGTTTTTGAAGGGCTTGCGGATATGTTTGGAACCGGTATATGGAAACGAGATAAAGTTCTTTGGAAGAAGAGTATATCATTTTTGCATCGGTTCCCTCATTTTGTAATTTCCGGGTGTATTTTTCAGCTAAATCCTTGTTGATAAATGCTCCTGCTATGATATGAAAACTCGGAGAAGATACTGTGGCTGTCTGTCCTTTTTTTAGTGAATCCTGTGATGAATCGCTTTTTGCAGGCGGTATGGTTTTTTCTGTCTGTACGGGTGGAATGGGGGATGATTTGGGTGAATAGATTATCAATGCGGCAATAATCGCCCCCAATACGATAACCACTCCGATAAGTATCAGGATCAATAATTGTGTATTGGCATTCTTACGAGGTTTGTTCTCTGTGGGAACATAGGGGGGAGGAGTTTCCGTTTGTGTTTCGGGATGGTTTGTATCATTGTCGGAATGCGGTTCTTCTCCCTCTTTTTCGGATTCCTGATAATCTTGTTGTATTTCTTCGTTCTGGTAAAAAGGTTCATCTGTTTCCATATCGAACGGATTCAGGTAAGGAGAGAGGCTTTCGCTTACGGTAAAGATAGCGGCACCTTCAGGATATAAGTTTAATACGCCTACGTTTTCGATATTGTAACGGATACTGTTATCTGTTTTAGTGACAATGTTGTTTAACCAGCCGTTATATATCTCTTCGGCCTGTTGTTTTTCGACATGGTTGGTATTGCTTATCAGGTCGATGACAGAATTTTCACAAACGTCGTTATTGTATTCGACGGTATAGCGGGGAGCGGTGAATTTATGGTCATCGCTTAAAGATGCGGCTATGCGTGCGATTTTCAGACTTCCGATAGTAGGAAGATATACCGGGTTATATTTAACCAAAGTATTGAATATGATCGAACTGACGTTGTTGATGTAATTTTCCATAGTATCGTGTATTAGCCTGTTTTAAAATTGAATATGTATTTCGATAATTATTTTCCGGACAGAGAAAATTTATGTTTGATTGACATATATAGTATTATAAATCCGATAATGACGAAAGGAATGCTTAATAACTGTCCGGTATTTAGTCCTAAAGTCATTTGGCGGGTTGCATCCAATGTATCTTGGGGATTTTTGATTGTTTCGATAAAGAAACGGCTTCCGAAAACGGTTATCAGGAAAAGGGCGAATAGAAGCCCTGGATAACGGGTGCCGATATTTTTTTTGAAATAAAGGTACATTAATAAAATAAATATAAGGGTATATATAACGGCCTCATAAATCTGGGTGGGATGTGAAGGTAGGGAGTATATGGGGACTGCTCCTTCGTTTGCCCATTCATAGATATTCTCGATGAACCGAAATCCGTAGGAAGAGCCTGTCGGATCGCCGTATATTTCAGAGTTGAAGAGGTTTCCCAACCTTATCAAAGCGCCTCCGATAGGGATGACGGTTACTACACGGTCGAGTGTCCAGATATACTTGATTTTGTGCTTTCGGGAGAATAGCCAGAGTCCGATTAACATCCCGATAGCTGCACCGTGGCTTGCCAGTCCTCCCTGACGCAGGTTAAAAACCTGCCATGGGTTTTGCCAATATTCGGCGGATTCATAAAAGATGCAGTGTCCGAGCCGTGCCCCGATGAGGGTAGATATGAAAGCATATAAAAAGATAGAATCCGATAGTTTGGGATTCAGATTCTCTTTTTTCAGCATTTTGCCAAAAATGTATAAGCCGATTAAAAATGCGGCTATCCAGCAAAGGGCGTAATACCGTACTTCGAAAGCGCCTATTCTGAAAAGGGCGGGATCGACGTTCCAATCGATAAAAAAAGGAGTCAGCATCTATTATTTATTGTCGTTAAGAATTGATTTAAGTTTTTCTACGTCCGATACGATAATCCGGGTATCTTCTACCTGAATGGCATTCACTTTGGTAAAATCTTCCAATACCCGTTCTACGGAGTTCATCGTAACTTCGAAATATTTGACCAGGTCTTTTTCGCAGGTAGGCTCATGGAGATTATAGGTTTTGTTTATCAGGTATTCTGCTATTTGGCTTTTCAACGAACGGAAAGAGAGGTAAAACAATTTTTTGGTAAGTAGATTAGCGCGTTGGCTGAGAATGTCGATGAAATTGGATAATATGACAGGGTCTTCCTGCATCATTCCGAACAGAGATGCCCGGTGGAGCATCAGTATAGAAACGTCCGATTGTGCAACGACATTAATCGGCAACCGGTTGTACCCTCCGAACAGAAAAGCGGGAGAAATCAGATTCGGTGCTTTGATTTCGTTCGAACGCATGATGATACCGCCGGAATTGGTCGTTTCACCGCGAACTATTCCTTTCAGAACAATCATTAAACTGGAATAAGCCGTATCTTTTTTAGCGATAACTTCTCCTTTCTTAAACTCAATAACGGAATAGGTGTATTTGTTGAGCAGTTCTGCAATGTGCTCTTTTTCAAGGCCTCGGAAAAGAGGGCTTTGTTCGAGTATTGTATCCATGGCTTACGCTTTTTGAGTTTCCTTATTTGTTTGACAGGAGAGTTTCATTCTGTTTTTAAAAGGAATATTATTTTCCCTTCAAAAACTTTACCTGTTCGAAACAATTATTAAGCTAAGATACAAAAAAATATTGAATTCGGGATATCGGGATAAAGGAGAGGGGAATTGTAGCGCGGTTTACAGGTCGAAAAGGGTGAACCGGTTGGTCTTTCCGTCTATTGTCAGAAGTTTCCCGGCGAGGGGAGAGCCGTACCCGGTCAATAGTTTTATGGCTTCCAGTGCCTGAATGGAACCGACGATGCCCGGTAGGGGGGATAATACTCCGACAGGGGATTTCTGTGTCCGGGGTATTTGCGGGAAAAGGTCGCTGTAAGAACCTGCCTGGCCGTAATTGAAGACGCTGACTTGTCCTTGTGTCTGTTCGGCAGAGCCGTAGATGAAAGGTATGGAAAATTCCCGGCATATTTTATCGACAAGGTAACGGGTAGGGTAATTATCTGAACAGTCGATGGTTAAATCATATTCTTTTATGATTTGGCTTGCGTTTTCAACCGTAATGTAAGAATTATAAACATCGGTGTTCGTGTCGCTGTTGATAAGTTTTACTTTTCGGGCGGCACATTCCGCTTTCGGGTGTCCTAAATCCTTTTCTGTATATAAAACTTGGCGTTGCAGGTTACTGAGGGATACGATATCGGAGTCGGCTATTCCTAACCGTCCTATTCCTGCCGCGGCTAAATAATGGAGCACGGCGCTGCCCAAGCCGCCGGCTCCTATTACCAATACACGTCCGTTCAACAGTTTTTCCTGTTGTTCCGGAGTAAAATCTTCTACCAGCAGGTTGCGTACGTACCGTTCCTGTTGTTGTTCCGATAATTGCGTCATAAATTATTCAGGCTCCTATTTGTGAACTTTGCATATAAAGCGACCAATCTTTCCATACAGCTTCCATGCCATGTGCTTTTACCGAACGTACTACGTCGTCTACACTCCGGTCGTCGTTTACACTGAATTGTTCCAGTTCTTTATTTTTATCGTAATCGGAATAACCTCCCGGCGCTGTTTTTGAACCGGCACTAAGGGTCGTGATTCCGAGTGTCATTACATTATCCCTGAAATAGGGGCTTTCACGGGTGGAAAGCGAAATTTCCACATCCTCGCTCAATAATCGGTAAGCACAAATCAGTTGCAGTAATTGCCGTTCATTTGCAGGGTAGTTGGGCTGGAATCCTTCTCCGACGAAGGGACGCAGGCGTGGGAAAGAGATGGAACATTTCGTCCGCCAATATTTGTTTTCCAGATAACGGGTGTGAAGGGCCGTAAAGAAGGCATCGGTACGCCATTCTTCCAAACCGATAAGATTGGCTACTCCTATCTTATAAACACCGGCTTCCCCTAAACGGTCGGGAGTTTCCAGCCGATAACGGTAATCCCTTTTCTTCCCGGCCAGGTGGTAAAGCGGATAATTTTTTTCATTGTAAGTTTCCTGATAAACATATACCGAATGCAGCCCTTTATCCATAAGATAACGGTAATCGTCTGTGTCGAGTGGTTGTACCTCAATGGATGTTTGTGAGAAATAACGTTTCATCGTGGTAATGGACTCGCCCAAATATTCCACTCCCGCTTTGGCCGGGGCTTCCCCGGTTACCAGCAGAATATGTTCGAACGGGTGTTTCCGGATTGCTTCGGCTTCGATAGCTATCTGTTCTTGTGAAAGAACGGTACGTTTAATTTTGTTGCCGCAGTTGAACCCGCAATAGATACAACGGTTGGAGCAATAGTTGGAAAGATAGAGGGGAGTGTATAGCTGTATTACTTTTCCGAATCGGCGGCGGGTGATTTCCGCGCTTTTTTGAGCCATTGCCTCTAAATAATTTTCGGCTGCCGGAGAAACCAAAGCGGCAAAATCATCCAATGATACGTTGCCCCTCTCGGCCAAAGCACGTTCTACGTCGGCAGGTTTGGAGGCGTATATTTTTTTGGTTATGTCATCCCAGTTATAACGGGATATTTCGTCATAAAAAGTCATTTTCGAAATTTTACAGGTTGTTGAGGAATGAAGTTAGCGGGCTGGTTGCATTTGCATGGACGGAGGTAGGGGCGAGTTTTGCTTCAAATGCCATGCGTCCTGCTTCTACGGCCATTTTAAAAGCTAAAGCCATTGCCTTGGTATCTTGTGCTGCTGCGATAGCGGTGTTGACCATTACGGCGTCGGCTCCCATCTCCATGGCCGCAGCAGCATGGGAAGGAGCGCCTATCCCCGCATCCACGACTACGGGTACGTTGCTCTGTTCGATGATGATTCTCAAAAATTCCGAAGTAGCTAATCCTTTATTGGACCCGATCGGAGCGCCTAATGGCATTACGCATGCGGCACCTGCGTCTTCCAATCGTTTGCAGAGTACAGGGTCGGCATGGATATAAGGCATTACGATAAATCCGTCTTTTGCCAATTCTTCCGTAGCTTTTAACGTTTCCGTTGCGTCGGGCATCAGATAACGGGGATCGGGATGAATTTCGAGTTTCAATAAATTGGTTTGCAGGGCTTCCCTCGCTAATTGTGCGGCAAAAACAGCCTCTTTAGCTGTGCGTACGCCGGAGGTATTGGGTAATAATTGTAATCCGGGGTGTTGAATATGGGTAATCATATCGTCTTGTTTATCATTGATATTTACCCGTTTGAGGGCTACGGTAACTAACTCGCTGCCGCTTGCCATTATCGCTTCCCGCATCTCTTCCGATGAAGCGAATTTGCCTGTTCCGAGGAATAGGCGGGAGGTGAAACTGTAATCACCGATTTTTAAGTTTGTCATCTATTTCAGGTTTATATTTTTATAAGTTTTCTTTCTTGAAATTTTCCGCAACAGCTTCGATAAAACTTCTTGTCGTTTCTTCCGGATGCCCATCGGCACTGATAGCTCCGGAGACGGCTATCCCGCTGATTCCAGTGTCTTTCAGCAGCGGAATATCGTTTAAGGTGATACCTCCGATAGCCACTGTCGGAAGTGTTTTCAGCCCTTTTTCCTGCAATGATTCGAAGATAGATGCATATCCTTCCCTGCCCAGTACCGGACTTAAATTTTTTTTCGTAGTTGTAAAGCGGTAAGGTCCTAATCCGATATAATCGGCACCATTGGCCAGAATGTCCAATATATCTTCTAGGGTATTGGCTGTTCGGCCGATGATTTTATCGGGCCCTAATATTTGCCGGGCTTTTAGGGTTTCCATGTCGTTTTTTCCCAGATGAACGCCGTCGGCATCTATTTGTTCGGCAATGGCTACCCGGTCGTTTATTATTAAAGTCGCTCCGTATTCCCGGCACAGGCCTTTTATTATCCGGGCAGTTGCCAGCATTTCACTGTCGGAAGATTCTTTCATGCGTAATTGTACCCAGTCGCCTCCGCCTGATAAAAAAGCTTTCGTTTCTTCGATAATGGCTTCCGGCGTTCGTTTCCCGGTAATGTAATGTAATTTCGATATTTTTTTTATTCCCATGCCGATACGATTTTTTTATAGTTCTGAACGCTTTTCGATGAATCGATAGAACCGTTTTGCGGTTCCCATACGGAACCGCACAATGCTGCACCGTCGAATCCCAACGATTTGATACTGGTTATATTATTTCTGTCTATTCCGCCTAATGCAACGATTTTGCAACGGTATTCCTTTTTATGTTCTTTTAAATATTTTCTTATCTTTCCCGGCTCCAGCTTGGACATGTATCCTTGTTTGGAAATACTGTTGAAAACAGGACTGAGAAAGACGTAGTCGGCGTCTGTTTTGCTTGCATCGTCCAGTTCTTCTAACGAATGGCAGGGGATGCTTCTCCGCTCATCCTTTTTTTCCGGTAAAAGCGCCATTTCTTTTATCCGGGTATGGAATCCGCCCAAACGATAAGTTTGAAAAAGGTTGAAACGGTGGTGTATGGAGAGTTGTTTCCTGTTTATGTGAGTACATAGCTCATCTAAAAAACGCCGTAGCGTATCTTCATCCGTATCCGGTTTCCGGATGTGAATACGACAGGGGAAAGATTCGGCCAGAATACGCAGCGTTTCAGCTTCACCTTTGTATACTTGAGGCAAAGTAATGATTAGTGGAACCGGGAAATCCATTTTAACCTCCCTGAGTTGCCCGGATAATGGTGACATTATCTCCTTCCTGCAGGATATATTCTTCCCATTTGCTTGCTGGAATGATTTTAGTGCCTATGGCGATAGCACATCCTTGCATGGAAAGAGACATCGAAACGATTAAATCGGCGATGCTCTTTCCCTGGAAATCCGTTTCTTCGTTATTTACCAGAATTTTCATATTTTTTGTTTTAACGATTTACATAAATTCGTTTTTTGTCAAACGTAGATTCCTGTTTTTAGAAAATAGGAATGGTGAGCTTAACGTTAAACGGTTCTGAGAATATAATATTTCTGACGAGGAGATAGGTACCGGGTATATAAACAGTGAATGCAAAAAGGTTACGCACTCCCTACGCCGGTATTATCCGTGTCAGGTAAAAGGGTATAATCTCAGCCGTTTCCGGCACCCCTGTCGTTTTCGGAAGGTTTTTTGATAACTGCCCCTTCGCGGCATTCGTACCATATTGTACAAAGATAATTTTTTTCAGTGAGAATACAATCGATAAATTATAAAGTGCAGAAAAAAGTTACCAGGAACGGAACGCTGAAATCAACGATTATTCCGTGAAATACGGATATGACTATAAATTCTTTTCCCGATACTTTGGTAATGATAGGCAGGGTTGTGTCCATGGTTGTGGCCCCTCCGGAGGAGATCGGAGCTAATTTCCCGAAATAATAAGCGAGCAGGGGAGCGAATAGCAGTGTAATAATTTCCCGCAAAACATTCGAGACTAAAGCGACGGTACCTAATTCGGCTCCTTTGAACTCGGTGATAAAAATAGAGGAGAGAGAATAATATCCGAATCCTGAAGCTACGGCTAAACAATCTGTTAAGCTGCGGCCTCCGTACAATAGACCGGTAATGGCGCTGCCGGCCAGTGTTCCTATGATAGTTCCGATAGGCAGGATGAAAATTTTGAATCCTTGTTGTTTTACTGCGGAAAAGACGGTGCGGTCGCTACCGACACTGATGCCTACGAAAAACATCAGCAGGTATAAGATGTAAATTGTAATATCGTTTTCGATTACCGATTGGGGAATCCAATCGGAATAACTTAAAATTACCCCTAAAATGAAAAAAGAGACGATGATGATGCTGCCTTTCATTTTTTTTCTTCTTTAAAAAAGCGTTTATAAATAAATAGGGCAGCGAATGCGCTTCCTATGACGGCTCCCGAGGTAATAACGAGGGCGTCTAATCCGATGGTCCCGAGATTATCCATAATATCCCGGTTAGCGCCTACCGTAATGCCTAAGAAAAAAAGCAAGGCATAGATAGCCAGTGAGATGATTTTGGGTACGAATGCCAGGCGTTTTTTCCGCAACAGGTATCCGAGAAAGATTCCTGCGGCCATGATTCCAATGACTGTCAGCATATTTTTTCTTCTGAAAATTCTGTCAAAGATATTTATTTTTAATAAACTCGGAGAGTGTCTCGTCGATTTCGGAGAAAGGTGCTATGTATCCGGGTTGAAAATTTCTGCTGAAAACAGAAATCGTATGCCCGGCTATTTTATATAAATTAAGGATTTTATTACCAAAATTACAGGTTTTGCCTTTGGGGGTTTCCGGATAATCTTAAAAACATTTATTTTTGACTTAATATAAAAAATAAGAAAATGGATAAGGAGATACAAAATATCAAAACGATTTTTGAGTACAATGATATATTGGGAATCGAAACGCTTCATCCGTTGGTTAGTGTGATCGATTTATCGAAAGCTAAACCGATGAGGCATGTACGTCGGACCTTTGATTTTTATGCGCTCTTTTTAAAAGAAGTAAAATGCGGGAATTTGATATATGGACGTCAATATTATGATTACCAGGAGGGAACGATTGTGTGTCTTGCTCCGGGACAGGTCAGTGGTGTTGAGGACAACGGCGAAGTTTTTCAACCGAAAGGTTGGGCGTTAGTTTTTCATCCTGACTTGATTCGGGGAACGGCGCTCGGACGGAATATAAAAAGTTATAGTTTCTTTTCGTATGAGGTGAATGAAGCGCTGCATCTTTCGGAACGAGAACGGGAAACGGTTATAGATTGCCTTTCTAAAATTCGGGAAGAGTTGCAATATCCTGTAGATCGCCATAGTAAAAGGTTGATTACGATTAATATCGAAATGTTGCTCAATTATTGTTTGCGTTTTTATGAACGTCAGTTTATTACGCGTACGAATGTGAATCGGGATGTGTTGGTACGTTTCGAACGGTTACTCGATAACTATTTTTCCGGAGATAATCCTTTGCGGGAAGGATTGCCTTCCGTAAAATATTGTGCGGGGGAACTTTGCCTGTCGCCTAATTATTTCGGTGATTTGGTCAAAAAGGAGACCGGGAAGACGGCTCAGGAGTATATACAATATAAGTTGATAGATATTGCCAAAGAACGGGTTTTCGATCCGGATAAGACAATCAGTCAGGTTGCCTATGAACTCGGATTTCAGTATCCTCAGCATTTTACACGGCTGTTTAAAAAAATGGTCGGATGTACTCCGAATGAGTACAGAATGCATACGAATTAGTTGTGATTCTTTGTATAGGAAAGAGTTGTTAAAAAAGAAAAAGGGAAACGATTTATCGCTTCCCTTTATTCATGGATTGTCGTGAGATTATTTATTGATATATGCAGTCAGCATCCAGATTAATTTTTCTTGTTCTTCCAAATATCCGGTCAGAATTGAAACGGTTACTTCGTCATTTACTTCCGATGCAGCGGCAATCAGTTTTCTTTCTTCTCCGACAAAGTGTGCGATAGTTTCCAATACATTTTGCAGAGCTTTTTCCCCGTTGCAAACGTTATCTATCTCTTTTACTTGTGCTGTTTTCAGGTAATCGCTGTATTTGTTGGCAGGAGTTCCGCCTAATTGGAGGATACGTTCTGCGATAGCATCTATCTTTTCAGCGGTGTCGTTGTACATTTCTTCGAATTTGCTATGCAGTACGAAAAAATCGTGTCCTTTTATATTCCAGTGAAATCCGCGAAGGTTTGCATAATAGATTTGATAATCGGCCAACAATTGTTGTAAAGAGTCGATAATACCGGAAACTTTCGATTCGTCTAATTTAATAAAATCAAGTGTTTTCATAGTTTTATGTTTTTTAAGTTATTATTTTCTTTTTTCTTAGTTCAAAGATACGGGTAAATCGATGCGTTTCAAAACGATAATTTCTATATTTGTATAAATAAATTCTATCATAATTTAATGCTATACCGATGACGATACAGCAATTAGAATATATCCTTGCCGTGGATAAGTTCCGCCATTTTGCAAAAGCGGCCGAATATTGTTTGGTTACGCAGCCGACATTGAGTGCGATGATTCAGAAATTGGAAGAGGAGTTGGGGGTACAGATTTTCGACCGGAGCGTACAGCCGGTGTGTCCTACTGCCATAGGGGAAAAAATATTGGCTCAAGCGCGGATAGTTCAGCAGGAAGCGGGGCATGTAAAAGAGATTGTGAAAGAGGAACAGAAATCGGTATCGGGAATTTTTCGATTGGCTATATTGCCGACCATTGCGCCTTATCTGCTGCCTCGGTTTTATCCGACTTTTATGGAGCATTACCCGGAATTGGATATCAGTGTTACGGAAATGAAGACGCAAAATGCAAAAGAGTCTTTATTAAAAGGGGAATCCGATGCGGCTATTATTGCCAGTATTCCGGAGGAGGCATCGTTACAGAAAGATGTTCTTTTTTATGAAGAGTTTTTAGGGTATGTATCGAGAAAGGAACCGTTATTTAAAAAGGATTTGATTCGTACTTCCGCCATTACGGGGGAGCGGTTATGGCTATTGGATGAAGGGCACTGTTTTCGAGACCAGTTGGTGAAATTCTGTCAGTTGGAAAATGTGAAAGATAATCAGAGGGCTTACCATTTAGGCAGTATAGAAACTTTTATGCGGATGGTAGAGGGAGGAAAAGGAATTACGTTTATTCCGCAATTGGCTTTTTATCAATTAAGCGAGCAACAAAAAGAGTTGGTTAGGCCGTTTGCAATTCCTCATCCGACGCGTCAAATCGTATTGGTTACCAATAAAAGTTTTGTCCGTTATTCTTTGCTTCGGATATTGAAAGAGGCGATACAGGCTTCTGTTCCTAAAGAGATGCTTTCCCTTCAAGCCGTACAATATTTGGTATAAGTGTATATCGGTAGGGGATGTTTCGGAGTTATGCCCGTATTGATGCGATATCGGTTGTCTTTTATAAATCGATTCGGTAAATCCCGGTAAAATTTTTACCGGGATTATGTTTTCTGTCTGGTGACAGGCATTCGTTCCGTCAAACCGGATGGTTGAGGATTCCTGTTATGAAATATTTTTCTTTATAATAAGAACTTTTGTCATGCTTTTTGTTTTGGAATTTTATTATTTACAGGGTCTATGAAGACATAGAACTTTTCAATCGGAAATATTCTTCTTTGATAGGAAAAGAGTATATTTTTGTATCAGAAATAATGATAAATAATTGATTAATAAAAAAATAAAAAATTATGGAACCGATTATCAATTCACAGATTCCTGAATTTAATGTTCAGGCTTTCCAAAACGGAAATTTTAAAAATGTCAGCACTAAAGATGTTTTGGGCAAATGGGCTATTTTCTTTTTCTATCCGGCCGATTTTACTTTTGTGTGCCCGACGGAACTCGTAGATATTGCTGAAAAATATGAAAGATTTAAGGAGTTGGGTGTCGAAATTTATTCCGTAAGTACAGACTCTCATTTCGTACATAAGGCATGGCATGATGCATCTGAGAGTATCCGTAAGATCAAATATCCGATGTTGGCCGATCCTACCGGTGTATTAAGCCGTGCTTTCGGTGTTATGATCGAAGAGGAAGGAATGGCTTACCGCGGAACATTTCTCGTTAATCCGGAAGGTAAAATCAAAATTGCGGAAATCCATGATAATAATATCGGAAGAAATGCGGATGAATTGCTCCGTAAAGTGGAAGCAGCTTTGTTCGTAGCGGAACATCCGAATGAAGTGTGCCCTGCGAAGTGGAAAAAAGGAGATGCGACTTTGAAACCGAGTATTGATTTGGTAGGTAAAATCTAGACTGGTTATTTTATAAAGCGTAGGAAGAAGGAAGAACGGAAATGGAGCAAAGCTTCGATTACTTTCTTCCTTTTTCTTTTGGTTTGAAATAGTTTAAAAAGATAAAAAAGAATGTTATGTTAGATACAGCATTGAAGCAGCAGCTTCGTTCGATTTTTCAGGGATTGGACAACTCTTTTACATTTGAAGTGTCTGTGGCCCCGGAACATGAAAGCAGGCAAGAGTTGCTGGAATTATTGAACGATGTTTCGGAATGTTCGGATAAATTATCTGTCCGGATTTCGGGGAATAAGGGATTGGAATTTACATTATTGAAAAATGGGGAAAAGACCGGTATCGAATTCCGGGCTGTCCCGAATGGCCATGAGTTCTCTTCGTTGATAATGGCAGTGATGAATGCCGACGGAAAAGGGAAGAATTTCCCGGATGAGGATATTTGCAACCGGGTGAAAAGGTTGAAAGGCCCGATCAAATTAACCACTTATGTTTCTCTAACCTGTACGAATTGTCCGGATGTGGTGCAGGCATTGAATGCGATGACGACATTGAATGGCAACATCAGCCATGAAACGGTGGACGGTGCTATCAATCAGGAAGAGGTCGATGCGTTGAGTGTTCAGGCAGTCCCTTCTGTTTTTGCGGACGGAAAACTGCTTCATGTAGGGAGAAGCGATTTCGGTGAATTATTAGGTAAATTGGAAGAACGGTATGGATTAGCCGGAGAGAGCACCGATAATACGGTCAGAAGTTACGATGTCGTAGTATTAGGCGGAGGCCCTGCAGGTTCTTCCGCAGCGATTTATTCGGCAAGAAAAGGATTGAAAGTAGCGGTAGTGGCTGAACGGATAGGCGGACAGGTAAAAGAGACCGTGGGGATTGAAAATCTGATTTCGGTACCCGAAACGACAGGAAATGAGTTGGCAGGGGCTTTGAAAACACATATGGAGCGTTATCCTATCGATTTATTCGAGCACCGTAAGGTAGAAAAGGTGGAAATACGGGGTAAGGAAAAAGCCGTGTGTGTTTCCGGAGGAGGCGAATTCATTGCTCCTGCGTTGATTGTCGCTTCCGGAGCGAGCTGGAGAAAATTGAATATTCCCGGTGAAGCGGAATATATCGGCAGGGGCGTCGCTTTTTGCCCTCATTGCGACGGACCGTTTTATAAAGGGAAGCATGTCGCTGTTGTAGGTGGCGGTAATTCGGGAATTGAAGCAGCCATTGATTTGGCAGGTATCTGCTCCGAAGTAACGGTTTTGGAATTTATGGATGAGTTGAAAGCTGACCGTGTATTGCAAGAAAAAGCGAAAAGTTTATCCAATGTGGAGATATTTACCTCTTCACAAACGACTGAAGTAATAGGAGAAGGAGGAAAGGTTACAGGAATTCGTGTTAAGGATAGGAAGAGCGGAGAGGAACGTACGATTGCGCTGGATGGTATTTTTGTTCAGATCGGGTTAGCGGCGAATAGTGCGGTTCTGAAAGAGATCGTAGAAACGAATCGTACGGGAGAGATTGTTATCGACAGCCATTGCCGGACGAATGTTCCTGGAATCTATGCAGCGGGCGATGTCTCTACTGTTCCTTATAAACAGATTATTATTGCGATGGGAGAAGGAGCGAAGGCGGCACTTTCCGCATTTGAAGACAGAGTTAGGGGAGTGATCGGATAAAAGGCTGTAGTTAATTTATAAAAAAGAGGGAAAGGTTCCGTACGGGCTTTTCCCTCTTTTTTGCAGTTTTTGGTTTTGGAAGAAATTTGGTTCTGTTTTTATAAATGTATTTTCATTCCGGTATTAAACAGGTGAAATTGTGAACGGAGTATTTCCGAAAGGACCGAAACAGCGTGATCACCGGTGCAGTGTCCTGTATATAATTCTAATGAAGGGTATTCGTTTTTTATGGTTTCGGCGATTTGCCGTATCTCGTTGTCGGTTTCGAAATTATCTGCGATATGTGTACCTCCGATGAACGCTTGTATTTTCCCGTTTCCGGTAAAGGAACGGCAGGAATCCAAAATATTCAGTATTCCTGCATGGGAACAGGCAGACAGGACAATCCATCCTTTTTTATGATTGATTATTAAGGAAATTTCATGGTCGAAAGAGTCGAATTGCTCTCTGTTACCTTCTTGTACGGTTAAAGTACGGTTTGCCGAAGGAGTAGGGTAATGGTGTGTATGGTTTACGATTATACCTGTGTTTTCGGTTAACATTCGGCTTTCTGTAATAAAATGGAAACGGGGTTTCAGGCGTTCGAAAAGAATCGGATTCATGCCTATTTCCCGTTTTTCTTTTCGGCAGGAAAAATAACGTTTCCCTTCTATATTGCAAGACAGATGGATCGGTGCATGCCGGTTGATTTCGGCAAAACGCCTTAGCCCTCCGGTATGGTCATTATGTCCGTGCGATAAGATTAAGTTGTCGATATTGCCGATATTTATTCCTGTTTTTTCTGCATTGTCGGCGAATTTTCCCGATGCTCCCGTATCGAATAGCCATAATAAACCGTCGGACTGGAAACAGAGGCTAAGGCCGTGTTCCCAGGCTAATCCGCTTGTCCCTGCGCGGTTGTCTATCAATACGGAAATATCCATTCGGTTTTTTTAGGGGGCATGACAGTATTCGGGAATTATAACCCTCGTAAATGTTTCTCCCACATCCAGGCGGAGAGGAGGGTTTCTTCGATGCTTTTTTCAGCTTTCCAGCCCAACTCCCGGTTTGCCAGTGAAGTGTCCGCCCATATTTTTTCGATATCGCCTGTGCGTCGTCCGGTGATACGGTAGTTTACTTTTACTCCGGTCGTCTTTTCGAATATTTCTACCAATTCCAGAACGGAGAACGGACGGCCTGTTCCGATGTTGAAAACTTCGTAGGGAGTTTTGTTTTGTTTATCTATCAGGCGTACCATGGCGGCTACGTGGGCTTTGGCCAGATCGGTTACGTCGATATAATCGCGGATAGCAGTCCCGTCGGGAGTGTCGTAATCGTTTCCGAAGATGCTGAGGCATTTACGTATTCCGGCAGCCGTTTGGGTAATATACGGCATCAGGTTGTTGGGAATCCCTTTGGGCAGTTCTCCTATCAACGCCGAAGGATGTGCCCCTATCGGATTGAAATAGCGCAATGCTAAAGCAGACATCGTTCCATTTGTTGCGTTTACGGTATCTTCAATGATATCTTCGCATATCTGTTTGGTATTCCCATAAGGAGAAGTGGCTTTTTGGCGGGGGGTCGTTTCCGTAGCGGGCAGTTCTTCCGGTTGTCCGTATACGGTTGCCGATGAGGAAAAAACAAAGTTGGGGACGCGGTTTTCCTTCATCAATGACAAAACATTGATAAGCGATTCCAGATTGTTCCGGTAATAGTCCAACGGTTTTTCTACGGATTCCCCTACTGCTTTCAGAGCCGCGAAATGGATAACGGCAGAGAATTGGTATTTTTTAAACAATTTCTCCATCGCATTTTTGTCTAAACAATCTACTTGTTCGAATGCGACCTCTTTCCCGGTGATTTTTCGGACTCCTTCTACGGCGGATATTTCGGAGTTATAAAGATTATCGGCAATAACTACGTCGTATCCTGCGTTAGTAAGTTCAACGGCTGTGTGGGAACCGATATAACCTGCTCCGCCCGTTACTAAAATACATTTCATAACCGAACTATTCGTAAAACAATGGTCAAAAATAAAATATTTCCTCTTTTGCAAAGATAACGGAAAAAGGAGAATGAAATAAAATCTAATTGACTATCTTTGAAAAATAAAGGGGATTTCATTGATTCTTCCGGCAGGTTTATGAGTATACGAAAATTTATACGTGCGTTTTTAATATTATCCGTTATTATTATCCCGTTTTTTTCGGTGGCGCAGGAGGAATCGGTTCCTACCGGAAAGTCCGTTCCGGAATGGCAGGTCCCCGATGCATTGAGAGGAGGGCAGGTTTCTCCTCATTTTCCGGTGATTCCTTTCCGGAACGATGCGGAAAGTATGGAACGGTCGGTTAAATCTTCTCCTTATTTTTTGTCTTTGAATGGGACTTGGTCTTTTAGTTGGATGGAAAATAGCGATTACCGTCCGATGGAATTTTTTTCTCCGGAGGTAGATTTATTGGGATGGGATACTATACAGGTACCGGGAAATTGGGAGAGGCAGGGGTTCGGTATTGCGTTTTATGCAGGGGAGAAAACGGAGAGAACAGAAGGGAAGAAATTCCCGGTTACAGCAGAAATGAATGAGGTCGGTTCGTATCGCCGGAATTTTGCTTTATCGTCATCTTGGAACGGCCGTAGAGTTGTGTTGCGGTTTGAAGGGGTATCCTCATTTTTTTACGTATGGTTGAATGGGGAGCTTCTGGGGTATAATCAGGGAACTGGTATGCCTGCTGAATGGGATATTACGGATAAAGTGTTGTATAACGGGGAAAACAATGTCCTGGCTGTCGAGGTTTACCGTTGGAGCAGCAGTTCTGCTTTGGAAAATGCCGGGACTTGGCAAATGAGTGGAATCGAACGAGATGTGTATTTGTATAGTACGCCTTTACAATATATTGCCGATTATGAAGTAACGGCGGATCTGGATGAAGAGTATAAGAACGGGGAATTTGCTCTCCGTACGCAAATAAGGGGAGTTCCGGGGAAATCGGCATTTATTCGTTACATCTTGAAAGATTCGTTCAATAATGAGGTATTGTCGGAAATTCGTCCTGTGGCGGAGGGAAAAGAGAATCAGTGGATTGATTTTCCGATGCGGAAAATTACGGATGTATTGCCTTGGAGCAGTGAGAAACCTTATCTTTATACATTGGACCTGGAATTGTTGGATTCGGATCGGTATATTATGGAATATACCGGATGTAAAGTGGGTTTTCGCAATGTACGGTTAAAAGAGGGAGTGTTGCTTGTCAATGGTATCCCTGTCAGGATAAAAGGTGTTGCCCGTCGGGAGCATTCGTGGGAAGGGCGTGTCTTGTCGGAAGAGGTTATGCTTGAGGATATCCGATTGATGAAGCGGAATAATATCAATGCTGTTTTGAACAGTTATTGTCCGGCTTCTCCGGTTTGGTATGAGTTGTGCGACCGGTACGGGATTTATATTGTTGACAGGGCTTATATTGCAGGAAAGGACGATATTGTTTCCGATACGGCATGGCGGCCTGCTTATCTTGATAGGGTGCAGCGTATGTATCAGCGGTCTAAAAATTATCCTTCTGTTGTCGGTTGGTCTTTGGGAAGCGGGGCAGGAAATGGGATAAATGCAGAAAAAAGTTACGATTGGCTGAAGGCAAAAGATACGACCCGGTTTATAATGTCTCCTTTCGCAAATGAAGAACATGCGGATATTTTAGGGTTGGAAAATATGACGGCGGATTCTGTAAAAGCCTGTTCGGAAGGTGTTTTTTCCAGGCCTTTTATTGTAGAGGGGTATATGAAAGCATCTGGTAATAATCTCGGAGGATTGTCGGATTATTGGAAAGTATTGGAGGATTATCCTCAGGTGCAGGGAGGATTTATAACGGAATGGGCGGATTGTAATTTTCGGGAGAAAGGGCGTAATGGAAAAGATTATTGGGAATACAGGGAAAATGAAAAGGGCACTTCTGCCGACGGTTTAGTCGCTTCAGACCGGATTCCTTATCCTCATTTGGAAGAGGTAAAAGCGGTTTATCAGGATATACGGACAGAGATTTTAGACCGTAATCCTGCGTCTCTCCGTTTTAAAGTAATTAATCGGAATGCATTTACTAATTTAAATGAATTTTCCCTTTATTGGAGCTATATGAATGATTTGGGACAAACGGTTCGGCAGGGGATATTTAATATTGATGTCAATCCGGGCGATTCGTCTGAATTTATCCTTCCTGAAATTCCTGAACGGCGGTTGCAGCGGGAGATATTCGTTAATTTAAGTTGGCGTCCGGTATATGAAATGCCTTTTTTGGACAGAACGGACGACATTGCTTTCGAACAGTATGTTATTAAAGTTCCTGAACAGGAAACGATAGAATCGTCGGAAGAGCAGAAAGACGGTACCCGGCTTCGCAGGGACAAAGCTACCGGGATAATTCGGAATAACCTGGCTTCGTTCCGTTTTTCCAAAGAAACGGGGGCTCTTGTTTCATACCGGTTTGAGGGGAACGAATACTTGAAGGAACCGATGGAACTTTGTTTTTACCGGCCGGCTACCGACAATGACCGGGTGGATAAAAACGGCTGGGCAGGGTGGAAAGCAATGGGGCTCGATTCGACTTATCAACGTTTGACCGGCTATAAGGTGAGTTTCGATAAAAAAGATGCGATAGTCCGTACGGAAGTGGATATTTTCGGAAAGGAAGGGAACCGCCTTTTTGAGGCGGAAATAACATACCGGTTATCTTTTTACGGGAAGATGGAAGTGATTTGCCGTTTGAAGCCGGCGGATAAAAAAGGAACGCTTGCCCGTATCGGCTGGCGGTTGGTTATGGGAACGGCGTATGATAATATCCGTTATTTCGGGAAGGGAACAGAGACTTATCCTGACCGTAATGAAGGAGGGCGTGTAGGGTTGCATAATCTTTCTTCCTCAGAGATGTTTTATCCGTATGCAAGGCCGCAGGAAACAGGTACTCGGATGGAGGTCAGATGGGCGATAGTTTATGATAAATATTTGAATAGTTTGATGATTCATTCGGAACGGCCTTTTATGGTATCGTTGTCTCCTTATGAAGATTCGGTTGTGGAGCGTGCTTCCCGTTTGGATGAGTTGACAGATACGGGTGCAAATACATTGCACATTGATTACCGCCATGCGGGAATCGGGGGGGCAGCATCGGGCGTGGGAACGGATGAGAGATTTTTAATACGTCCGGAAGAGGAATATTTTAAATTTATATTCATTCCTTTTACGGGAAGCGATAATGTCGAGATAAGCGCTTTATTGTAATGGCAATGCCGGTATAGTATGTTGGGGTATATATGAGCGTTTGGATGAAATGTAATATTGTTTTTTATTTTTGCGTTATATAAAATGTAATAATATCGGAAGAGTGTTTGTAAATGGCACAATTTTAGATTGATAATTGATTCAGAATTCTTGGTTATGAGAAAAGTTTTTTTTCTGATATGGGCGGCTTTCCCGCTATTGACCGTTTCGTGTATGGCTACATATACGACGACCCGTTCGGAGTATGTGGATGATTTGTATGGAGGGGATAACGGGCGGACGTTTACGGCTTCCAGAAGTAATAAAACAAACAGTACGGATGATATATATTATTCTTCATCTTCCCGTGCGGTTGAGGAAATAGAGTTGAGTGATTATTATCCGGGAATGTTTGAGGAGGCGCTTACCGGAACGATTCAGGAGCCGGTAACGAATGAGAGTGCTGCAACGACAAAAAGTGGCAGTTCTTCTTCCTCTGATATTACAGTGAATATTAACTACGGATGGGGGAATTGGTATCCTTCATGGTATTATGGGACCAGAGGTTGGGGAGTCGGATTTTCTTGGGCATGGAGGGATCCTTGGTATTCGCCTTGGTATTATCCTACATGGGGTTGGTACGATCCCTGGTATGACCCTTGGTACTCACCGTGGTACGATCCTTGGTATCATCCTTGGCATGGCCCGTGGCATGGGTATCATCCTCCGGTGTATGTGCCTCGTTATAACCGGTATAATTCTTCTTATACAGGAAATCGCAGAACAGGTACGATGATAGGAAACAGCAGCAATGGTTACGTACCTACCCGTCGTCCGGCATCTGTTTTTGATAATGAGCGGCGTCCTTCTTATAGCGGAGGTGCAGGACAAGGGTCTTCTTCGGGACAGAGCGGTACTATCGAAAGGGTAAGGCGTGCCGGTTCTCCGGATTATAATTCACAGCGTTACCAGAATCAAAATAACAATAGCGTACCTCGTTATGACAATAATACTTATCGTCCTAACAGCGGAAATCCGGTAAGGACTCCTTCTCGTGCCGGAGGAAGTATTAGCAGGGGGACTAACGGCGGTTATAGCGGCGGCGGAGTTTCGCGGGGAGGAACATCCGGGGGAGGAGTTTCCCGTGGTGGCGGTGGCGGAGTGTCAGGCCCGGTTCGCAGGTAATAAAATAAAGGGATTGTTTACAGATTGATTTATATAATGTTATGAAACGCTTATTGATTATAGCGGTATCCACTTTGCTGGTATTTCCTGCAGGAGCGCAGTCTTTGCAGGAGATATATCGCATATCCGAACAGAATAGCAGTTTCTCGACGGCACGCAGTTCTGCGATGGGAGGTGCGTTCGGTTCTTTGGGGGCCGATGCCGCTTCCGTCAATGCCAACCCGGCCGGACTCGGTATGTATCGTTCTTCGGAAGTATCCATAACCCCGTCTGTTCAGGTGGCATCCGTGATTTCTTCTTCCGTCGGCGGAGAAGCGATCGATGTGAAAAAAAGACATGCGACGGTAAACCTTAATAATTTATCGGTTATTTTCAATAAATACGATAAATCCATGAGTTCTTCAAAATTCGGAGTACGGGGGTTTACGTTCGGGATTACTTATAACCAGTTGGCGAATTACCGTACTCGGCAGCGGGCTGAAAGTTCTTCTTCGGGGATGTCTATTGCCGATATGTTCGGTGCCCAATTATTCGGAATCGATCCTAAGAATTTATATGATGCGAATGTTCCGCAGCGTGCTTTTCAGACCTATCCCGTTTCCCAATGGGGAGCCATAGAAGCTTATCAGACAGGGCTCGTTTTCGATGTGACCGATAATCCGTATCAATATTCACCGTCTTATACCGATGCAGATACGGGGCTCCCGGTAGGTAGTTTGGTACATGGGGACCGTGTATATCCTGAACTTTACCGGCGTATGTCCGGGAATATGGGAGAATACTCTTTTGCCGGGGGAATAAATTTAGGAGATAAGATATATATAGGGATGACTCTCGGTATTCAGAGTTTTCAGTTCGACCAATACGATTATTATGTGGAAACGGCTGCAGCTACTAATGTCGGAGATTTGGTGCAATTACGCTATATGCAGTGGCTTACAATGAGCGGAGCGTCTTTCAGCTTTAAATTCGGAGTGGCTGCAGAACCGGTAAAAGGGTTACGCATAGGGGCGGCAGTACATGCCCCTACCATTCATAATATCAGTGAAGAATATTCTTCCGGAATGGATAATTATTATTTGAATAATCAGAATTATTCCAGTTATTCCGTATATGCGCCCAATGACTATAAAGTGCGGACAGCTCCTCGTTTTATAGGGGGTGTCTCTTATACGTTCGGTACACGGGGAGTTATTTCATTCGATTATGAGTGTATTTGGTATAATGCTATGCGGGTGCGGGGACTTAACTATTTGCCGGGACAACCTACGATTAATGATGAAATACGTACGGTTTATAGGCCTACCAATAATTATAGGGTAGGGGCTGAAGCCGTTATTATTCCGGGTGTTTATTTGAGAGGCGGATATTCGTTTTATGCGAATGCCAATAAAACACAGGATGATAAATACGGGAATGTGCAAAATATTACCGGAGGTATCGGATTCCGGAATAGGTTTTTCTTTCTTGATTTAGCATACGTACACACGCATTCGGAACAGGCTCCGTTCCGTTATTTCTCTTATAATGATCCTTATTTCGGAGATACTCTTCAGAGCGATAGCGAAATTGCAACAAAACTAAATAACAGTAATATTATTCTGACCCTCGGAATTAAGTTTTAGGTACAAAGAGAGAAAAAAGTTTTTCGGAAAAAGGGTATAAGGCAAGGCAAGTGCAGCTAAGCAAAGAAGGTTCTTTTGCAGATTGCAGAATTGTATTTTATATTTAAAAATGAGAAAAGAAAGCTGAGAGGAAACAATCGGTTTTCTTTTCTCTTTTTTGTTTTTAATTATCTCCGGCTGTTGGTTTGGTGTGTAAATAGTAGAATGGGAAAGGAAAATTTTGGGTTATAATAAATTTATTTTTATTAAGTAAGTCATTACAATTTTTTGTAATTTTACCATTGCTTCACTCACGTCGTCGTTTCCCTTTTAAGGTAAAGCGGCAAGTAGG
Source organism: Candidatus Avirikenella pullistercoris (assembly GCA_018710935.1). Lineage (GTDB taxonomy): Bacteria > Bacteroidota > Bacteroidia > Bacteroidales > Rikenellaceae > Avirikenella > Avirikenella pullistercoris. The sequence continues at coordinate 33,363 of DVIX01000010.1, forward strand.
GGAGCGCTACATTTTTGAAATGCGTTTACCAACGCTTTGTTTTTGGTCGTTAGAACCTAGGAAATTCAAACGTAGAATCAAAGACAATGCAGGAGTAGATGCTACGGGTAGGTATATACTGTTCCCGTGGGTGTGCAGGGGGCCTATTATGCCCTCGCGCACACTTTCGAGCGTACATTATACCAACGGCGTGGGTGTCTTATTCTGTCCTGTCCATTCTACGGGTTTTCCTAGGACCTTAACGACGGACAAGCAGAGATCAGATGCCCCGCTTTCTTTATGTAGTTATCTTTAGAATAAATCATCTGCGATTGGGCATCTAGTGGATATAATAATAATTTAATGAATATAAATAAAATTATTAAAGTTTTTAAAAAAGTAAATCTTTTAAAAACTTTGTATTTCAATTTCCACTATTTTCCTTTTAAAATAGCAGTTCGGTTACCTGTATTTATTTTTTGGAGGTCTGAACTTTATAAAATGAAAGGGACGATTTTAATAAATGCTCCTATTTCAACAGGAATGTTAAAGTTTGGTTGTCATGGATTAGGGACGCAAGATTTATTATATTCACGAACAATGTGGGAAGTTTATGGAACTCTTATACTCGAGGGAAAAGCAAATATAGGTCGTGGTTCTAAAATTAGTATAGGTGAGGATGCAACATTAATTTTGGGCAAAAATTTTTCTATTACTGGAAATTCAACTATTATCAGTCAAAAAAAAATAACGTTTGGTAGCGATTGTTTATTATCATGGGATATCTTAATCATGGACACAGATTTTCATCATATAATGGATAAAGATTACAATAAAATTAATAATCCTGAAGCTATCAAGATTGGAAAGCATGTATGGATAGGTTGCCGAAATACTATATTAAAAGGGGTTAGTATCGCTGATAATACCGTGATTTCTGCAAATTCTATTATTACTAGAAGTTTTTTTGAAGAAAATTGTGTAATAGGTGGACATGGTAAAAATGTTAATGTTATTAAGAAAGATATTATATGGAGTATTTGAAAATAATATAAAAATAAAAAAAAATTTTCAATGAGAGGTTGGTATTTTTTGAGAAACCCTTTTCCGTTTATTATAGAGATTTATGAAATTGAGACTATGTAGGTGAATTACTAAAATGAGTTTTTAATGGATTAAAATGTTGACAAAGTTGGGAGAATCTTTTTTGTCAACATTATTTTTTCTATTTTTATAAAATGAGAATTGTTTATTGAGACAATGAGGAAAAGATAGTTGCTGTGTTGTTTTCTGTTTTTAGATATTCTTTTTAAATAGGCTTATCCTGAGTAAATTATATTTTAATATAAAATTGGTTTATGTGGAAAATTTATGCTTTGTTGTCGGCTGTATTTGCTGCTTTGACTGCTATTTTCGTAAAATTGGGGGTAAAAAATGTCGACTCTAATTTGGCAACGGCTATCCGTACAACGGTTATATTGTTGATAACATGGGGAATCGTGGTTGTTAGCGGGCATTTTGCAGAGATAAAAGTTATTAACCGGAATACATGGTTTTTCCTTTTGCTTTCAGGTATAGCTACGGGATTGTCGTGGCTTTTTTATTTTAAGGCGCTTCAGATGGGAGATGTATCTCGGGTAGCTCCGATAGATAAGTTAAGTGTCGTTATTACAATTTTACTTTCGTTTTTGATCCTTAAAGAGCCTGTTACTCCGCGTGTTTGGATAGGCGGAGCGTTTATTGCATTAGGCAGTATAATTATGATACTTAAATAGTATATCGGGGGAATATGGAAGTCATCGGTTATTTCTGTATAAGCGGGAAGGTATCCGAAGGCGATCGATTATGTACAGTTTCAGAATAAAACGGTTTTTAGCAGAACATCTTCGATAACGGTATGTTCATAATTTGTTCCTTTCGGCAATTCCGGTGCCTTTATCCCGTTTCCATGTCCTCCTTTCAGTTCCGAAAGCATCAGAGGAGATACGAAAATACGGGCTTCATCGAAATAGTTATTTTCCAGAAACAGGTTGAATAGTTGTGTCCCGCCTTCCACTATCATGGATAGAATGTTTTGTTTGTAAAGGTAATCCATAATCTTCTGCATCCATAAGTCATTCTTGAAATCTATCCCTACGTATTTGTAACTTTCGGAAAGGGCTGGAATGTCAGTACTGTTTTGAGTGAATATGACGGTCGGAGTGTCTCCTTTGAAAATATTTCCGGATGGCAGGAGTTGTTTTTGCCGGTCGATGGTAAGCCGTAACGGTGACGGTCCGTACCATTCTCTTGCCGTCAGTTGTGGATTATCGCGTTTAATCGTTTCGGAACCTACTATAATAGCAGACTCTTCTGTCCGCCATTTATGTACTAACCGTTTGCATTCGGTATTGGTCAGCCATGTAGGAGGGGTATCGGGCTCTCTGTCATTGTCTATATAGCCGTCGATGGTTTGTGCCCATTTGAAAATAACGTATGGACGTTTTTTTTCGTGAAAAGTAATAAAACGGCGATTCAGATAACGGCACTCTTTTTCCAGTATATTTACCTCTACTTCTATCCCTGCATCCCGTAACATCGTAATACCTCCTCCGGCTACCAAGGGAAAAGGGTCTTGCATTCCGATAACTACTTTTGGAATTTTATGGTCGATAATCAGGTTGCTGCATGGAGGGGTTTTCCCGTAATGGCAACAAGGTTCCAGGTTGACATAGAGGGTGGATGCGGAAAGCAGATCTTTATCCGTATCGGCAACGCTTTGTATTGCATTTACTTCAGCATGTGCTTCTCCGTATTTCCGATGATACCCTTCTCCGATGATGCGGCCGTTATGGACAATTACGCATCCTACCATCGGATTGGTCCTTACATTTGTCCTTCCCTTCTCAGCAAGTTCTATGCAGCGTTGCATGTAAAACTCGTCAGTCGTCATTTGTTTTTTTGTTGCCATATTATCTATAATCATGAGGCTAAAATAGTAAATAAAATGAAAATAAAGGAAGAATGAGAAAGAGGAATTTGTAAATAGGTTGTTTTGAAAATTAAGAATTTCGGGTAGTTGGATGTAAATAGATTCGGAAAAGATTACTGTGTAGTGTTTGGAACAAGAAAAGAGACCGGTATAGTTCCGGTTTTAATTGTATTTTTGCAAAATATGGAGGATAGGAATATTTTCTTTTAATGCATTCATGATTGAGTGAATACAATGAATATAAGATTACAGTCGATACTATTATTTATGTTGGTTGCTTCATGGACGGTAGCGGCTCAGGAGCTGAATCGAAAATTTTATGAGGAGGCTGAGTCATTTCGTAAGAGTATGCCGGCGGGCCTTCAACAGAGACAGTGTGATGCGATTAGAAAGGCTATCGATGGCAATACGGAACTTTTGGATAGTGTAAGAAAAAGCCGTAACGGTGTTCCACAGTTGCCGGACGGAATTTTAGCGAAAATGGTTGCTCCGAATTTATGCCTGTTCTGTCCGGAGAAACCGGCTTCATCGCAGCGTCCTTTATTGCTTTATTTACATGGGGGATGTTGGGCTTTCGGAAGTATTAACAGTTGTGCTGCTTATTGTGCATCTGTCGCTTTATCCGGTGATTGTTGTGTGGCTGCGATCGATTACAGGCTTGCTCCGGAGAATCCTTATCCTGCCGCATTGGAGGATGCTCGTGAGGCTTTTCTCTGGCTTAAGGAGAATGCTTCACGTTTAGGGTGTGATTCCTTACGCATATCTGTCGGAGGAGATAGTGCGGGAGGCAATCTGGCTGTTGCTATGGCCCTTATTCCGGAAATCACGCCGCAAATAAAATCTTTAATACTGCATTATCCGGTTACGAAAGTTTATGCGGATAATTCCGAGTCTTGGAAAAAATATGGCGAAGGATACGGATTGGATGCAGACCTTATGGAAATATCGAATCGTGCGTATGCTTCGGATGTAACTTTTCCTTATGTATCTGTGGCACATGCATCAGCAGGACAACTTAGCGGATTGCCGCCTACAATGATTATTTCTGCCGGACGGGATATTCTTTGCTGTCAGGGAGAGGAATTTGCCCGGCAATTACGTGATGCCGGTGTCCGGGTTTCCCGGTATGAGTTTTCTTCGGCAGTACATCTTTTTATTACAGTTCCCGGACAACCCTCTGCTTTTGCCGAAGCTGTGCGCTTGAGTGCCGGTTTTCTGAATAGGCATTGAGTTATTCTTGGAAATAGGTAATTTTCCGAAATTGTTTTTGAGTTTTTTATTGCATTATTGTTTGGTTCCGTTTATATAAAAAGGGCAGCCATCGGAGATATGGCTGCCAATAAAATCAGATTTCCCAAAAGTATTTTTGTTCTATCATAATTTGCCGGTATTATTTCCTTTTATGGGAAAATGGTAATAATCAAAAGTTTAGTAAACCCGTGGCTCGCAAATATTCTGTTTCATAAATTTTATATTGAGTTTGTGCTTCTATGAGATTACTTTCAGCTTGTTGCCACTGAGATTGGGCATCGAGCAGATCGGTCAGTGAAGCCATTGACGCTGCGTAGCGGTTACGCATAACACGTAAGTTTTCGTCAGCTTGTTGTATTCCGGTTTTAGCTGTGTGAATGAGTAGATAACCGTCTTGTACATTACGAATCGCTTGTTGCACTTCAATAGAAAGTAAACGGGTGTTTTTTTGTAATTCGAGTTCTGCATTGTGTAGTTTATATTGTGCTTTTCGTATTTTTTTACGGCTTTCGCCCCAGTGAAAAATAGGAATCTTTACAGCCAGCATCGCTAATCCTATGCCGTCTCGAAATTCCTGTGAATATGGTATTGTTATGCCATTTCCTATGTCGGTTGTACCATTGAGTTTGATATTACCGAAATAGGAGTAGCCAAGTGATAATCCGACAGTAGGTAACATATCGGCGCGTGCCATGCGAATCTGTTCTTTTTCAGCGGCGACTTGTTTCTCGAGTAGGTGCAGTTCGGGGCGGGCATTCATATCCGATGTGAGCTGGCCGGGTTCCGAAATGACGAATGTTGTATCGACGGCCTCTATTGCCGTATTGAAATCGACGCCTATGATTTGGCAAAGTGACATCCGACAAAGGTCGGCTCCGTTTTGTGTTTTTTGTAACTGATAGCGGATGTCGCTGCGTTTGGTTTCGATACGTAACAAATCGTTTTCGGTTGCCATACCCGCCATGAGTGCCGTTTCTGTTTGACAATAGAGGGTATCCATCTGTGCGTGATAACTTTCCAGCATCTGCACTTTGCGTTTTACGGCAATATAGGTCCAATAAGCGTTGTCGGTTTCAACGAGTATGTCCATGCGAGTCATGCGATGTTGTTCGGTGGCTGTTTCTTCGCCGATACGCGCTAACCGTTGACCGGTTGTGATTTTACCTCCCGTATAAATGGGTTGTGTCAGATTGATACCGGCCAGATAGGTACCGCGCATACGTAATTTCATTCCCATCATATCCATATCAGGGAACATATAGGCTCCGATTGCAGAACCTTCGATATTCGGAAGAAAAGCTGTTTTTGCGATTTCTCGGTCGAGCTCTGCCTGCCGGAGCGTATTGTCCGCCTGTTGCAGTTCTTCGCTATGCGATAGCGCCATTTCGCGGCATTCGGTCAGTGAGAGCCGGAGCGGTTGTTGTGCCGAAACGTTTGCGATCGAGAATAAGGCGGCACAACATGAAATAACTATATTTTTTTTATTCATTTGATTATCGTTTTATATGTTAGCAGGTTTACGAATACGGAACAACGTCGCATAGAAAATCGGTAAAAGGATGAGCGTAATAATCGTACCGATTGTAAGACCGCCCATAATCGTAATAGCCATCGAACTGTACATCGGGTCGCTGACGAGCGGAATCATGCCGACAATGGTTGTTAGTGAAGCCATCAGTACAGGCCGTACGCGCGAAACGGTAGCTTCGATGACGGATGTATAAGGAGATATTTTTTCTTCGGTTTGAAGTCGGTTGATTTCATCCACAAGTACGATGGCATTTTTAACCATCATGCCGATTAGTCCCAACATACCGATAATGGCCATAAAGGTCATGGGTTGGCCGCTTAGCAAGAGTGAGGGTGTGATACCGCAGAAAACGAACGGGAAACAGAGCAGTATAAGGATAACTTTGCGCCAGCTGTTGAACAGAAATAATAGGATAGCGAGAATCAAAAAAATGGTTATCGGTACGAATTTCATCAAGTTGCCGATAGCTTCTCCTTGTACTTCGCCTTCTCCGACCCAGCGCATTGTATAGCCTTCAGGCAATGGGATGGCTTCGATTTCATCTTGAATGGAGGATACTACTTTGGCTGGAGTTGCATCGCTACGGTCGGGATTCGGATCGCACTCTGCTTCGATAATACGCTGTCCGTTAAGGCGTAGTACGAGGTCTTCATCCCAATCGAGCCGTAGGTCATCGACGATGTTGCCGAGCGGCACGGCTCGAAATACCTTGTCTTGTAATTCGCTCATCGCTTTGCCTCCGAAGAGTGCGTTTTGCAGTTCCTCGTTGGAGAGATGTATATTCATCATGCTCCAAACAGGAATTTCGTCGATATTTTTGATGCGGCTGCCGTCATCGTTGCGGACTTGTAAATTGAGCATAATCATACGTTCTTGGTCATTCAGGACGCCGACTGTCATTCCGTTTGTAGCGGCTAATAGTGCATTGGCTACATCTCCTCGTTCGATTCCCGAGCGCAGGGCGTCTTCTTGTTTGTATTCCGCTACGAATGCTTTACCTTTCGGTTTCCAGTTATTTTGTACCGAATAGGCGTCCACATAAGGCGAACGACGCATGATGGCTTCGGCCTGTGCGCTCAAATTGCGCAGTACGGTAGGATCGGGGCCTGCAAACTCCACCTCGACGGTGTGTGAGGTCGATATGGAAAAGTTGTATTTGCGAATGCGGATATAAGCGTCGGGATATTGTTCGCGGAGTTGTTTCCGAATATTCGGAATTTGTTTTAAAACAGTATTGTAGTCTTTGCAATCGACAATTAGTTCTCCGTAACAATCACCGCCAGAAGTCATCGGACGTACCAGACAATAGTGAGCCGGAGCACTGCCTTGACTGATAGCTATACGTTCGATGTCGGGGTTGTCTGAAAGCCGGTCGCTCATTTCCAGCAATCGATCACGCACGACATCGGCATCGGTAGCTGAAGGAAAGAAACATTCGACAACGAATTGTTTGTAGTCGAAATCTGGAAAGAAAAGATTTTTCACTTTCGTCATTCCGAAAATACAGAGAGCCAGTATACTGAACGCTGTAATAATAGTCGTGCGTTTATAGCCGATCAAAAATGCGATTGTACGTCGCACAAAATTGTGAACAGGCGAGTTCATTACTGTTTTGGAATCGTTTCCGGTCGATTTTTCCCGTTTCGGCAACCATAATTTGGCACAGACAGGAACCTGTACCAAAGCCAATACCCAACTTGCCAGTAGGCTGACGCACAGCACTAAAAAGAGATCACCGGCATATTCTCCGGCCGTATCGGGCGAAAGGTAAACGCAGAGGAATGTTGAAGCGGCGATAACCGTTGCACCCAACAGTGGCATGGCCGTATTGCGTCCGATGCGGTAAAGGTAGGTTTTCGGACCCAATCCTCTTTTTTTATCGATCAAAATACCGTCCATAATTACGACGGCGTTATCTACCAACATCCCCATCGCTACAATGAATGCACCGAGCGAGATACGTTGCAGTGTTGTGCCGCAAACAAGCAAAATAGGGAAAGATACGGCGACTGTCAGCACCAGTCCGAAACCTATAATGAGTCCGCTGCGGAAACCCATTGTGAATATCAATACCAAAATAACGATAGCGACTGATTCGACGAGATTCCACATAAAGGAGGAAATAGCTTCATCTACCTTGTCGGGTTGAAAAAAGATTTTTTCGGTCTCAAATCCGACAGGAATGTGTTTCATTGCTTCGGACAGTCGGGCATCGACGGCCTTGCCTACATCGGGAACAATGGCAGATGATTCCATTGCTATGCAGATGGCCAGTGCGGGCTGGTTCCCGACAAAAAAGCCATTTCGTTGAGGTTCGGCATAAGCCCGTTCCACGCGGGCAATATCGCCGAGGCGGATTCGTTTTCCGTCTAATGTTCGGATCAGCAGATTGCGAATATCCTCCTCGTTTTTGACAGCCGAATCGATGTAGAGTGCAATTTGCTCGTCGTCGCTGCGATATTTTCCCGCATCGACAACTTTTCCGGCTGTTTGCAGCGCGGACATGATTTGCGTGGGAACAATGCCGTTGCGGGTAATCTGCTCTTTGGAGAGTACGATGTTGATGACCTCGTCGCGGTTACCTATGATATTGATGCGTTTGACACCTTTCACGTCAAGCAGTTCACGACGGAGGTATTTGGCATATTTATACATTTCGGGATAATCGTACCCGTCGGCTGTTAGGGCGTAAAAAATACCATATACGTCCATCATATCATCCACCACGACCGGACTGTAACATCCTTGCGGAAGACGTGAGGCCGTGTCACTAACCTTGCGCCGTAGTAAATCGAAATGCTGCTCCAATTCTTTTTCCAGTACAGTCATCTGAAATTCGACGGTGAACATGGCAGAACCGTTCTGACATTCGGTCTTTACCTTTTTTACATTGGGAAGTGCCCGCAACTCATCTTCCATCATCTGGGCTACTTTTAATTCCATTTCGTGTGCGCTGGCTCCCGGCCAAGGAACTACTACCATTGCTTGTTTAGCAGATACGGCTGGGTCTTCCAATTTGGGCATTTGTATGAATGCTAATACGCCGGCAATTAGGATTGCCGCTATTAGTGACCAGAACAGTATTGGCCGCTGCATGAAAAATTCGGTCAGTTTCATTACAATAATCCTCCTATATTGGTTTTACCAGGTTTTTCTATAACTCGTATCTTTTGGCCTTCCTGTAAAACATTTACGCCAGCCCGGACAATTTGTTCTTTGCCTGTCAATCCTTCGAGGATGACAGCCCGGCCTTCGGCATCGGTATTGCCCAGTGTGACACGCCGTCTGGTAACGGTCGAGTCTTGTTCGATGACCCATACGTATTCGGTTTCTTTATCTTGGAAAACAGCACATAACGGTACGACGAATCCGGAGGCAGAGGTTGTATCCTCTATAACGATTCCTATTTCGACGTTCATACCGGCCGTAAGCTGTTCATCGGGTTGTCCGGCAAAAACCAGACGCAATTCATAAAGTTGATTGCCGTCGGCTTTTGGGGTGAGACCCGACAATTTCATCGGTAATTCTTGTTCGATACCTGCTGCTTTACAATAATAGCGGATAAAGTGCTCTTTCTGTCTGTACGTATTGACGGGGATGTCGGCTATTGCTTCCATATGCGACACATCCAGCAGGGTAAATAAAGCTGTTCCTGCATCGACCATCTCTGCCGGCGAGAAATTCACGGCCTGCACATATCCGTCGGTCGGCGCATAGAGTTTCGTGTAGCCGAGTTTGTTTTTATTCATTTGTAATTGCACACCCAGCTGCTGCAGACCGGCAACAGCCTTTTCGTAATCGTTGGCCGAAACGCTCTTCTGATCGAAAAGCTGCTTCGTGCGCTCTACTTCGTTTTTGAGTTGGTCGTACTGTATCTGTAATGCCTCGACGCCCAGCCGGTAGTCGGCATCGTCTAATTCGGCGAGTAATTGCCCTTGATGGATATAGTCGCCTTCCCGCACATGGATACGTTCGATTTGCCCGGCCGTTTTGAATCCGAGGCTGATCGTATGAGCTTCACGAATAATACCCGAATAGTTTATTATTCCGCTGGATTTCAACAATACGGGTTCCGTCAGTGTAACGCTTCGTATCTCGGGACGTTCCTGCGATGTTCTGCCGCAGGCGTAAAATGTTCCGACAACAATCATCATGGTAAGTAATTTTTTCATAGGTTCGATCTATTTTGATATTTTTAATTTCGTTACAAAGTTCCCGATTTATTTTGTGTGATTTGTTTACTAATAGGATAGTATATTATTCTAAAGGATGATAAATTGAGGTAATATCAGGTAATTTTCTTTAATTTGTTCCTTGAAAGGTTTAAATTGAAATTATGAAACATAATTATTGGGATTTGGATTTGATTCGGTTATCGGCACAAGACGGAGCCGTACATTTGGATAAACAATTTATTTTGATTGATAACTTCGATGGAGTTTCGGAACAAGTAAATGCGGATTTATTTTTTGTAAATCATCCTGTTAAACTTTCTTTTACAATCGTGCTTTTTTGTTTGGCAGGACAAATGCAATTCCAGATTAATTTGCAGAATTTCGAACTTCATTCCAATGATATTTTGATTGTTCAGGAAGGTGCTATCGGAGAATACCGGGGTATGAGCGACGATGCTAAAATTGCCGTAATCGCTTTTGCATCCGAATATTTTCAGGGAACTTTTCAGGTTGAGGCGACAATGTCTTTACAACGTAGGCTATATGTTTCTCCTATTTGTCATCTGAAAAAGGAGGCAATTGAAGAGAGTATGGCAATTTATCGCCTGATGAAAGCCAAAATAATGGAAATAGACAATCCATTCCGTAAGGGGGCATTGCTCGGATATACGCAAGTGCTTACTTATAATGCTTATAATTATCTGCTCACATCTGATTCTGATGAAGAAAAATCTCAGAAAAAAACAGGCCGGCAACAGGAACTGTATACACGATTCATTAAAGAAGTACAGAAAAGCTATACTAAAGAGCGTAGCATTTCTTATTATGCGAATGTGTTATGCATAACACCTAAATATTTGTCACAAGTTGTTCATAAAGTAAGCGGTCGTTTTGCAAGCGATTGGATTACCGACTTCGTTATTCTCGAAGCGAAAGCTTTGCTTAAAAGTCGTAAATATACTGTACAACAAATAGCCGATATGCTGAATTTTTCCAATCAGTCTTTTTTCGGTAAATATTTTAGAGAAAAAGTCGGGTGTTCGCCGACATCTTATCAAAATGCTGAGTAATTTTGCATTCCGTTCATTTTGATTTTTAAATTTCCGATTATTTTTTGTATTTGAACAAAGCGATTTTAAATCGTATTTTGTTTGAGTTCAAATATTGGTACTTTATTGATTTACACTTTTCAGACATGGGTATTTGAAATCCGGTTTTGTTTGGAACCACCGATAAATAAAAGTTTGTATTTCGGTGTTTTGAAGTTTCTCCTACCGTTTTGAATGAAGTAGCAGGATGTTGATGCAACCGAGGTTTTAATCGGCTTTTGATTGTCTTGCCGGATTTCGTTTGTATAGCGTATTCCTTCCATATTTTTGTTTACGATAATTCTCGTTTTTTATCTTTATCTTTGTTAAATAAAGGTAAAATATCTTTTCTTTAAAGGATTATCGATGATATTGTCAGTTCTGTTTTCTTCCATAACGTCCCGTTTATCTGATAAATTCAATGAACGGGAATCCCATATTCTCGCTTATCTTTTGATAAAGTTTTTATACGGAAAGGAAAAGTACATGGTAATCGCTTATCCTGATGAGGAAATTGCCGTCGATGAAGAGGAACTTTCCGGTGTTATCGGAAGGTTGCTGGCTGATGAGCCGGTCGAATATATTGTAGGAGAAGTCGAATTTTATGGGTGTCCTTTTTGCGTGAACCGGCATACACTTATACCCCGGCCTGAAACGGAGGAATTGGTCGATTGGGTGATTCGGGAATATAGACAGGGTATTTGGCCGGGGAAATGTAAAATATTGGATATAGGGACTGGCAGCGGGGCGATAGCGTTATCGCTTGCCCACAATATCCGTTTTAGCGAAGTTATTGCTTATGATGTGAGCGAAGAAGCTCTCAAGGTAGCGCAAAAGAATGCTGTAAGGCAGGGAGTGAATAATATTTCTTTCGAATGGAAAGATATATTGGCAATGGATATTTTGCCGGAAACATTCGATATTATTGTCAGTAATCCGCCGTATGTGTTGGAAAATGAAAAGCAAGCGATGCAGGCGAATGTATTGGAGTATGAACCGCCTGTGGCGCTTTTCGTGAAGGATGCGGTCCCGTTGTTATTTTATGAAAAAATTGCGGCATTGGCATTGTCAGGATTAACGGATGGAGGGAGGCTTTATTTTGAAATTAATGAACGATTCGGAATGGAGATGATACGGATGCTTGAAAAAAAAGGTTTCTCCGAGGTGGTATTACGAAAAGATTTATTCGGGAAAGACCGGATGATACGAGCGATAAAAAACGGATAAGACGATGTATTACGGAAAGAAAGAGGCAAAGAAACGAGTTGTCACTCCGGAAGGTGCATTGTCCCGGTTGATGATATTGTGTTCCCGGGCGGAAAAATGCGAGGCGGATGCCCGATTGTTGCTTGCCCGTTGGGATATAGGCAGGGAGGAGGGAGAAAAGATAATGGAACGGCTTATCCGGGAAGGATATGTCGATAATCGGCGTTATGCTGTTGCTTTTGTACGGGATAAGGCTGAGTATAACGGTTGGGGTGAACATAAAATTACCGATGCGTTGAGGCGGAAGGGAATTTCTTCTGCCGATATCGCTTTTGCATTACAGCATATCGACAGGAAAGAGATGCGGGAAAAATTGAGAAAATTATTGATAAAAAAGAGAGATAGCGTTATTGCCGGGAACGAGTATGAGTTGAAAGGAAAATTGATTCGTTTTGCCCTTTCGAAAGGATTCGGTTATGATGAGGCGGTTGCAATGGCAGACGATATTTTATAATCTGTTACCGTATTGCCTTTATTATGTGCTATTTTTCCTATTTTTGCAGAAGAATACGATAAAGAATGTTTAGAGAAAGTTTAACGAATGAGGAGGTAAATAACCTGCCTATTATAGGGTATCAGGGGGAAATTATTGTCCTTGAAACCGGTGACCAAAAGGTTGCGGAAAGGTATCTCTCTAAACAAAAGTTAATCGGTTTCGATACCGAATCCCGGGCGAATTTTACGAAAGGAACGAAAGATAGTATTTCATTGGTGCAACTATCGGGAGCAGAGAAAGCTTTTTTGATACGGCTTAATAAAACGGGACTTTCTCCGGGAATCATTAAAATTTTACAATCCAGGAAAATAGTTAAGGTAGGGCTTGCGATTCATGATGATTTGAAAAAGATTATGGAGGTGAACGATAAGTTTTATCCGCATAATTTTGTCGATTTGCAATCTATTGTAAAAGATTACGGGATTCAGGAGCTCGGATTGAAAAAGATTTCGGGTATTGTGCTCGGAAAGCGGATTTCCAAAGCGCAACGTTTGAGTAATTGGAACGCCGTAAAGCTGACGGAAGCACAACAACGTTATGCTGCTACGGATGCCTGGATATGCCGGGAGATTTATATGAAATTATTAAATAGTGTGAAAACAGATGTTAAAAGAAGCGAAAATATATCTCAAGAAAGGTAAGGAAGAGTCTTTGAAAAGGTTTCACCCCTGGATTTTTTCTGGGGCGATTGCCCGTGTGGAAGGCGTTGCTGTTGACGGAGAAATTGTGGGGATGTATAGCCATGAAGGTGCTTTTTTGGCGAAAGGGCATTGCGGGATGGGATCTATTGCAGTACGGGTGTTGACTTTTAAGGATGAAGTGTTGGATGAGGGATGGTGGAAACGCCGTATTACCGAGGCATATCGTATGCGGGAAATTTTAGGATTGACCGCTTCTTCCGAAACGAATTGTTACCGGTTGATACATGGAGAGGGTGATGCCCTGCCGGGATTAGTAGTGGATATATATGGTAATACGGCTGTTTTTCAGGCGCATAGTGTAGGGATGTATCTTGAGCGGGATGTTATCTGTAAGACGATTAAAGCGATATATGGCTCCCGAATAACGGCGGTGTATGATAAAAGCAGTGCTACATTGCCCTATAACGAAGAGATAAAGGTTACGGACGGTTATCTTTTTAAAAAAGATAATCATTCCGCTTTACAAGTCAGGGAGAACGGAATATTGTTCGATGTAAATTGGGTTGAGGGGCAGAAAACAGGTTTTTTCATCGACCAGAGGGTGAATAGGAACTTGGTAAAGTATTATTCCCAGGGACGGACTGTATTGAATACTTTTTGTTATACCGGAGGTTTTTCGGTGTATGCCCTTGCAGGAGGAGCTGTTTCGGTCGATTCGGTTGATAGTTCGGGAAAGGCGGTTGAGTTGTGTGAAAAAAATGTATCGTTGAATTTCCCTGAAAACGATTCTCATCGGGGAATTACCGAAGATGCTTTTCAGTTCCTTCGTGATATGGAATCGGATAAGTACGATTTGATTATTCTGGATCCTCCGGCTTTTGCGAAACATCATAAAGCGAGGGAGAATGCTTTACAAGGGTATAAACGGATTAATGTACAGGCATTTCGTAAAATTCGGGCAGGAGGCATCTTGTTTACATTCAGTTGTTCACAGGCGATCAGTAAAGAGCAGTTCCGCATGGCGGTTTTTTCTGCTGCTGCTATTGCCGGGCGCAATGTCCGTATTCTTCACCAATTGACTCAGCCTGCCGATCATCCCGTAAATATTTATCACCCCGAAGGAGAATACCTGAAGGGATTGGTGTTGTATGTGGAATAGGTTATGGAAACATTGCCTGAATGGAAGTATGAAATCAAATCGGAATTTTGATTCGGAAGGTAAACCCTGTTTATGGATGCAGATATAAAATTGATAAAGGCGGATTCTTCCGAATATCGGGAAGAGTTGGAACTTCGCAATGAAGTTCTGCGTAAACCGTTAGGATTGAATCTGTATGAGGAGGATTTGTCTCAGGAATGGGAACAGTATCATATCGGGTTGTTTGATAGCGGGAGATTGTTGGGTGTATTGATATTGGTCCCTTTGGGAACGGATTTCAGGATGAGACAATTTGCCGTAACAGCGGATAGCCGGAGAATGGGTGTCGGGCGCCGATTGATTCTGTTTGCTGAGAAATTTGTCCGGGAAAAAGGAGGAACGCGAATATGGTTTCATGCCCGAAAAACGGCTGTTCCTTTTTATGAAAAGCAAGGATATAAAACGGTCGGGGCTCCGTTTGTCGAACTGTCTGTACCTCATATCGAAATGGAGAAAGAGCTAATTAATGCTAAAACGTGAAATTTTCTGATTCTTATCGTAAAATATTCAATGATTTTTTTATTCGATAGGGTGTTGGGAATGGTATTTTGAGTGGGTTTGAGGTAAAAGGAAATAAAAAAGAGAGAGGATTTTCCTCTCTCTTTTTTATTATAGATTGTGTTGAATATTAGCTATTCAGAATTTCTAAGATTTTGATAGCTGCTGTCGTTACAGGAGTACCCGGTCCGAATATTGCAGCTGCGCCGGCTTTGTAAAGGAAGTCGTAGTCTTGGTGGGGAATTACACCTCCTACGATTACTACGATGTCTTCACGTCCGAGCTTTTTAAGTTCTGCAACGATTTGCGGTACCAATGTTTTGTGTCCTGCAGCAAGAGAGGAAACGCCTACTACGTGTACGTCGTTTTCAACGGCTTGTTTGGCAGCTTCTTCCGGTGTTTGGAAGAGCGGGCCCATATCTACGTCGAATCCAATGTCGGCATATCCGGTTGCTACTACTTTAGCGCCGCGGTCATGGCCGTCTTGTCCGAGTTTTGCGATCATGATACGCGGTTGGCGGCCTTCTTTCTTAGCGAATGCTTCGCAAAGGGCTTTTGCTTTTTGGAAACTGTCGTCGTTTTTCACTTCTGAAGAATATACACCTGAGATGGAACGAATAACTGCTTTGTAACGGCCTACTACTGCTTCGCAGGCATCGGATATTTCCCCGAGTGATGCACGGAGTTTAGCAGCTTCGACAGCTAATTCGAGAAGGTTGCCTTTGCCTGTTTTCACACATTCGGTAATGGCTTCCAAAGCAGCTTTTACTTTTGCGTTGTCGCGTTTTGCGCGCAAATCTTTCAAACGCTCGATTTGAGATAAACGTACGGCTGTATTATCTACGTCCAGAATATCGATCGGATCTTCTTTTTCCAAACGGTATTTGTTCAAACCTACGATAATATCGTTGCCTGAATCGATACGTGCTTGTTTGCGGGCTGCAGCTTCTTCGATACGCATTTTAGGAATACCTGTTTCGATAGCTTTTGCCATACCGCCCAATTCTTCTACTTCCTGAATCAGCTTCCATGCTTTTTCAGCGATTTCTTTGGTAAGCGATTCGATATAGTAAGAACCTGCCCATGGATCGACTACGCGGCAGATATTGGTTTCTTCCTGTAAATATATCTGGGTATTACGTGCGATACGAGCAGAGAAGTCGGTCGGCAATGCGATTGCTTCGTCCAAAGCGTTGGTGTGCAAAGATTGAGTGTGTCCCAGTGCAGCAGCCATTGCTTCGATTGCCGTACGGGCAACGTTATTGAACGGATCCTGTTCTGTAAGAGACCAGCCGGATGTTTGTGAGTGGGTACGCAATGCCAGTGATTTCGGATTCTTCGGATTGAATTGTTTAACGATTTTAGCCCAAAGAAGACGAGCAGCACGCATTTTTGCGATTTCCATAAAGTGGTTGGTTCCGATAGCCCAGAAGAAAGACAAACGCGGAGCGAAAGAGTCGATATCCATGCCTGCGTTCACACCGGTACGGAGGTATTCAAGACCGTCTGCCAAGGTGTATGCCAATTCGATATCTGCGGTAGCACCTGCTTCTTGCATGTGGTATCCGGAGATAGAGATAGAGTTGAATTTAGGCATATTTTTGGAAGTGTACTCAAAAATATCGGCGATAATCTGCATAGAGAATTTAGGCGGGTAAATATAGGTATTACGTACCATAAATTCTTTCAGGATATCGTTTTGGATAGTACCGCTCAATTGGTCCAAGGTACAACCTTGTTCCAAACCGGCAACGATGTAGAATGCGAGTACAGGTAATACGGCACCGTTCATAGTCATAGATACGGACATTTTGTCCAAAGGAATACCGTCGAACAGTACTTTCATATCTTCTACCGAGCAGATAGATACCCCTGCTTTACCTACGTCGCCTACTACACGGGGATGGTCTGCGTCGTATCCGCGGTGTGTTGCGAGGTCGAATGCAACGGAAAGACCTTTTTGTCCGGAAGCGAGGTTACGGCGGTAAAAGGCATTGGATTCTGCAGCAGTAGAGAACCCTGCGTATTGACGGATAGTCCACGGACGCATTACGTACATCGTACTGTACGGGCCGCGAAGGAACGGTGCGATACCGGCAGCGTAACCGAGGTGTTCCATGTGTTCGAGGTCTGCTGCGGTATATGCTCCTTTTACCGGAATATGTTCGGGTGTAATCCAGGTAGGATTTTCATTGCAGGCACCCGTACCCTTTGCACAACAAGCAGAACCCGGTTGTGCACCTGTTGTTTCTATATCTGAAAATTTTGCTCTCATAATAGTCGTTTAATTAGATGCCAAGTTCTTTTTGATATGCTGTAAGCGTTTCAAGGACATTGGATTTAACACTGATAAAGTTTTTGATGCCTTTGGCTTCGAGTTCTTCTTTGCAGGCAGGAGCACCGGCGATAACCAATATTGCTTTTCCTCCCAATGCAGCCTGTACTTCCGGGCCGAAAGTTGCGTATTCGTCGTCTGAAGAACAGAGGACAACGATTTCTGCTTTGGATTCCAAGGCAGCTTTTACGCCTTCTTCAACAGAGTGGAACAGGTTGTTGTCGATGGGTTTGATACCTGCGCAACCGAAGAAGTTGCTGGAGAATTGAGCGCGTGCACGTGCGAAAGCAAGATTTCCGAGAGTCAGCATAAATGCTTTCGGAGTTTTACCGCTGCGGTCTGTTCTCAAACGGAGTGCTTCGAATGCCATTCCGGCACGATACGGTTTCAAAGTCTTCAAGCCGGCTTCCGGTTCTTTCCCGCAGCAGCATTTGCAAGCACTGCGAGTAACGGTTTCTTCCGTGATCGTTTTGTCTGCCGTTTCGTTGAAGTTCGGATATTGGTTGGTTCCCAATAAGATTTCACGACGGGTTGCGATGTTCAGGTCACGTTTTGCAGAAGTTTCTTCAATCTTGGATTGGATGAATCCTGCTTTGAAAGCAGCTACATAACCGCCTTCGTTTTCCACTTCTTTAAATAAGTTCCATGCATTTTCAGCGATGGATTGGGTCAGAACTTCAATATAATATGAACCGCCTGCAATGTCGGTAACCTGATTGAAATGCGATTCTTCTTTCAGTAAAAGTTGTACGTTACGAGCTATACGGGAAGAGAATTCCGACGGAGCTTCGTAAGCGTTGTCGAACGGAAGAACTTCGATAGAAGATACTCCGGAAATAGCGGCACTCATCGCTTCGGTCGTTCCGCGCAACATGTTTACATAAGGGTCGTAAACAGTCATGTTGTATTTGGAAGTGATAGCGTGGGCTTTCATTTTGCAGGAGCAGCTCTTTTCCGGATTGTATTGTTTAACGATATTCGCCCATAACATGCGGGCAGCACGGAATTTTGCAATTTCCATGAAATAGTTGGAGCTAATAGCAAAATTGAACTTGATGCTTTTGGCAGCCTGGTCTACGCTTAAACCTGCTTCGGTCAGTTGTACGAGGTATTCGTGGGCAACAGACAAGGTATATCCTAATTCTTGTACGATGGATGAACCGCAGTTATTGAAAACGTTGCCGTTTACGGTAACGAAGCGTACACGTTTGTATTTGCTCCATTTCTCGATAAGGGTTTTGATTTCAGAAATGCAATTCCCTTCATGGCAGAATCTGCCTTTAAGAGAGAGCTTTTTGATAATCGGGTCGATGTTGAAAGAAACCTGTACATCTTCCGGGTCCATGTTTGATGCACTTACTTTTTCCATAAAAAGTTCGGCAACATGGGACACTGCACAACCGTCGAAATTCAATTCTACTGCTTTAATTTCGATACCGCTCAATAGCGTGTCGAGGTCTTCAGCAGAAAATTCTTTGTTGCTGATAACGAAGCACAAAGAATCGGCTCCTTTCATCAATACGTCTAATGCGGTAGCATTTGCTGTTTTTGGGCAATCTACTTTGATTGTCTGACGGGTCAACCAGTTGTTATTTTCTTTTACGCCACGAACGTAAGGAAATTCACCTGGTTTGGAATTGAGATGTTTGATGCCTTCAAGATTTTCGGCACGATAATAAGGGCGAACGTTGAACCCTTCCATCGTTTTCCATACGAGTTTCTTCTCATAATCGGCACCTTTCAGGTCTTTGTTAATTACCGCTTCCCACTCTTCCGTAGATACGGGAGGGAATTCGGCAAATAGCTTTTGGTCCTTTAATTCTGCCATAACTATATTTTTATTTTAAAGAGTTTTATAAAGTGCAAACTTAATTATTTTTGTTGGGTTTATTCAAAAAAAGTGGTAAAAAATAACCTTTTACCTCCTATTTTTATAACTTTGAATAGGAAAGACCGGCGGGATGCAGGTATGTCCGTTAAAATTAAGGAGTAAAATATATGTATAGGGATTTAAGGGAATATATCTGTCGGTTGGAGCAGGAAGGAGAGTTGATACGGATTAAAAAGTTCGTCGATTCCGATTTGGAGATAGCGGAAATTACCGACCGTTTTTGTAAATGCGAAGGGGGAGGAAAAGCGCTGTTTTTTGAAAATACAAGGACGGATTTTCCTGTATTGACCAATATGATGGGGTCCGACAAAAGAATTTGCATGGCATTAGGAGTGGGTAGATTAGAGGAGTTGAATGAGCGGATATCGGATATGTTCGGGAAAGCGACGGCTCCGAAAACCGTCCTTTCCGATAAATTGAAAATGATTCCATTGTTGGGACAAGTAGCGAATTGGATGCCGAAACGGAAACGGGGGAAGGGGGAATGTCAGCAGGTAGTGCTCTGCGGTGAGGAGGTGGATTTGGGACGGTTGCCGGTATTGAAATGTGCTCCTTTCGATGGAGGCAGGTTCATTACTTTGCCTTTGGTACATACGGTCGATCCGGTTACCGGTGTCGGAAATGTAGGGATGTACCGCATGCAGCTTTTTTCGAAAAATACGACCGGAATGCACTGGCACAGGCATAAAACCGGTGAACGACATTATTCGGAATATAAAAGATTGGGAAAAAAGATGCCGGTTACGGTATGCTTAGGGGGTGATCCTGTCTATACTTATTCGGCGACGGCGCCTTTGCCCGACAATGTGGATGAATATATGTTGGCGGGTTTTATACGTAAAAAGCCGGTAGAGTTGGTGAAATGCATTACGAACGATTTATATGTTCCTGCCGATTGCGATTTTGTTATCGAAGGGTATGTGGATCCATCGGAAGAAAAAGTCGTAGAAGGGGCGTTCGGCGATCATACCGGTTTTTATTCATTGGAAGATTTTTATCCGTTGTTCCATGTAACTTGTATTACTTATCGGAAAGATGCGGTATATCCGGCTACTTTGGTAGGAGTTCCGCCAATGGAGGACCTCTATATTGCAAAAGCGACCGAACGAATTTTTTTGGCGCCGATACGTTTGATGATGCAACCCGATATTACGGATATGTTCATGCCTTGGGAGGGTGTCGCACATAATATCGTTTTATTGGATATTGAAAAAAAGTATCCGGGGCAGGGTTTTAAGGTGGCGAGCTCTATGTGGGGGGCGGGACAGATGATGTTTAATAAATTTATGTTGGTTACTTCCGGGTTGGCGGGACAATTGGGGGATAAGGAAAAAATAAAAGAGCGTTTGCGGAATATATCCGTACCGGATGACCTTCTTTTTTCGAAAGGACCTTTGGATGTGCTGGACCATACCGCTCCGGCAATGGGATTCGGAGGAAAGTTATGTATTGACGCTACGGAGAAATTTTCGGAAGAGAGTTTTGGACGGTACGAAAAAGATATTTCTGTACCGGAAACATTTGCTCTGCCTTTCGGAGTGGCGGAGGCGGATACAAAATTATTAAAGGAAGGATGGCCGGTTTTATTCGTTTATGCAGGCAGGGATGTCGATTTCAGGCAAGTTTCGCAGGAGGTGATGGAAAATAACGGATTGGAAGGGCTGAAATTTATGGTGTTATTCGATGAGCAGGTGGCGGAATGCAATTATCGGTTGCTTCTATGGCTGATAGGGAATAATGCGGATGCCGTTCGGGATACCTTTATTTATAGAAATACTCTGGTAATAGACGCCCGGGCTAAATTCGGCGGACTAAACGGTTTTTCCCGTCGTTGGCCTAATATCGTTGCAATGGATAAAAAAACGATTGCCGAAGTGGATGCCAAATGGAACGAATGGGAGTTGGGAGCGTTTATTTCTTCTCCTTCTTTGGAATATGAAAGATTGTTATTTCCCGGAACGACCGATGTTAAATAGGTATGGGTATGAGTAAGCTGAAGGAATTGCTCTCTTTTTCTCCAGGAGAGGTAAAAGGAATTTGTTTGATTGCAGGTATTGCGATATTGGTGTTTGTTGTTTGCAAGGTGATCGTGCAGAGTCGTAATGATGTCCGGATAATTACGGTTACCGAGACGATTCCGTTGGCCGGGGAATATTTCGGAGAGGAAAAAATGCCGATACGGAAAGAAGGGACAGGGGAAACTGGTGCTGAACAGCCGGGAGAAGGAGAAACAGAAAATATAGACAATGAGTTATTGGATCTTCTGTTTTTCGAGAATAAATGATATGGAATTGAAATTCAGCCGAAATTTCGCTTTTTAATAAAAAGATTATATATTTGCAGTCCGAAATAATCCGTACAGATGTGTGCGAAGTATGAATGCAGCGGTGTTTCGCTCTAAATGAAAGGGGGTTATAGTAACGATCCGGAAATAGATTGAGTTACATATACGATTTGCAGGAGCAGTTCTTGCGAAGGGGCTTTTTGCAAAGGCCTTCCTTTTGTTTATATTAATTTGTAAAAATTAAAAAAGAGATATTATGATTATTATGCCGATTAAAGAGGGTGAAAATATTGAAAGAGCCCTTAAAAAATTTAAAAGAAAATTTGAAAAGACTGGTGTATTGAAAGAACTTCGTGCCCGCCAGCAATTTACAAAACCTTCTGTTGAAAAACGGAAACAGAGATTGCGTGCGATATATGTAAAGCAATTACAACGCGAAGAAGAATAGACGTTAGATTATTTGCCGGCTTCGGGCAGGTAGTTTGAGCGTTTGTTCTTATCGAATACGGATAAAACAGGTTGAACCGCTTGCCATGTTAGATGATTTTCTGAAATATTTAGAAGCCGAAAAACAATATTCCAAACTGACGGTACTCGCTTATGGCGATGATATCCGTCAGTTTTTGCTTTATTATGGCGTAGATGAGAAAGATTTCCGGCCGGAGAAGGTTACCCATCTGGATATTCGGGGCTGGATAATGAGTATGGTTTCCGAAGGGGCTAAAAGCACTACCGTAAACCGCAAAGTATCTTCACTCCGTTCATATTATCGTTATTTGATGCGGAGGGGAATTGTTTCCCGGGATCCTTTGGCTAAAATTACCTCTTTGAAAAAACCGCGCCGTGTTCCTGTTTTTGTGGAAAAAAGCAAAGTAGTGCGTTTTAGCGATTTTCTCATGGAGCCTTCTGCGGATTATGAAACGGAACGGCGCCTGCTGATAATAATTCTTTTTTATGCTACGGGAATCCGTCTTGCCGAACTGATAGGCATAGATGTTGAGGATATTTCTTTGGAACAACGCGAAATAAAAGTGACGGGAAAGGGGAATAAGCAACGAATAGTACCTATTCCTCAAATAGTTGCATTGAGATTAAAAAACTATTTGGATTTAAGGAAAAATATTTGCAATTCTGACAAAAATCCGTTATTTTTATCAAATAAACTAGAACGGATAAGCCGGACGGAAGTTTACAAAATTGTTAATGAAGTACTCGCCTTGATGGGGGTAGAGGGAAAAAAGAGTCCGCATATATTGCGGCATACTTTTGCTACTCACCTGTTGAACGAGGGGGCCGGAATAGAAACGGTGAAAGAGTTGTTGGGACATTCCAATCTTTCGACAACACAAATTTATACACACAGTACTATTGCCGAGCTGAAAAAGAGTTACGACAATGCTCACCCGAGAGCAAAAAATAAAAATGAAAAAGATTAGGAGGAAAAGCCATGAACGTAAAGATTCAATCTGTAAAATTCGATGCGGATAAAAAATTGATCGATTTTATCAATGCTAAATTAGAAAAGTTTGAAAGATTCTCAGATAAAGTGACCAACGCAGATGTTACCCTCAAACTCGATAAAGATGTTGAGAAAGGGAATAAGGTCGTAGTTATTTCTTTGGAAATGCCGGGCGATAATCTGGTAGCGGAAAGAAAAAGCAAAAGTTTCGAAGAATCGGTCGACCTTTGTATAGATGCGTTGAAAAAACAACTTGAGCGCTATAAAGAGAAACACGTATAATATAGAATTAGTGTGATTTTTAATGCCGCCTGCGGGCGGCATTTTTATTGACATCGTTGCTCGGATGGCCTGAATGCAGGAATGGCGATTTTATTTTGAAAATTATGTAAATACCATGGTTTCTGTGTGTTGTATGATTGATCCGTGTCTGTAAATAAAATAAATATTTGATAAGCCGGTAAAGAAAAGGCTGGAAAAATTATTATTCTTTTTTCGTGAAATTTGTTGATATAAAATAAATTGTATAACTTTGTTACTCCATAATTTGTGGAAATGCGGCCTTGATTGCTGGAAGGGGGAGAAAATCAATCTCTATTGAGGTGATTTTTAAATAAATAATTAAAAAAAAGTAGTGGATTATTTGGAGTTTGAAAATTAATTCATACTTTTGCAGACCATTTTGGGTTATTTCGCCGATGTAGCTCAGTTGGTCAGAGCAGCTGATTTGTAATCAGCAGGTCGTGGGTTCGACTCCCTCTATCGGCTCAGGTTCTTTGCAAGAGATATACTACTGTCTGTTTCAGTAGATGAAAGTTGGGGAGATACCAAAGTGGCCAACTGGGGCAGACTGTAAATCTGCTGACGTACGTCTTCGTAGGTTCGAATCCTGCTCTCCCCACAAAAATTTAGTGGAGGAGAGAATATAATAACAAAGATTCGCGGAAATAGCTCAGTTGGTAGAGCATTAGCTTCCCAAGCTAAGGGTCGCGAGTTCGAGTCTCGTTTTCCGCTCAAAAGAAAGAAAAGGTATTATAAAGAGATAATAAACTTTAAATAAATTAAGCAATATGGCAAAAGAAAAATTTGACCGTTCCAAACCGCACGTAAACATCGGTACAATTGGACACGTAGACCACGGTAAAACAACTCTTACCGCTGCAATTACCACAGTACTTGCAAAAAAAGGTCTTTCAGAACTTCGTAGCTTCGATTCTATCGACAATGCTCCTGAAGAAAAAGAACGTGGTATTACCATTAATACGGCTCACGTAGAGTATCAAACAGCAAATCGTCACTATGCACACGTTGACTGTCCGGGCCACGCTGACTATGTGAAGAACATGGTTACCGGTGCTGCTCAGATGGACGGTGCAATCCTGGTTGTTGCTGCTACAGACGGTCCTATGCCTCAGACTCGTGAGCATATCCTTCTTGCTCGTCAGGTAAACGTTCCGAGAATCGTTGTATTCTTGAACAAAGTGGATATGGTTGACGATCCTGAAATGCTTGAATTGGTAGAAATGGAAGTTCGTGAACTTCTTAACTTCTATAACTTCGACGGTGATAATGCTCCGGTTATCAAAGGTTCTGCACTCGGTGGTTTGAATGGCGAACCGAAATGGGAAGAAAGCATTATGGAATTGATGGATGCAGTTGATTCTTATATCCCTGTTCCTCCTCGTGACAATGAAAAACCGTTCTTGATGCCGGTTGAAGACGTCTTCTCTATTACAGGTCGTGGTACTGTATTGACAGGTCGTATCGAAACAGGTGTTATTCATGTAGGTGATCCGGTAGAAATTATCGGTTTGGGTGAAAAACCGAAAACATCTACTTGTACCGGTGTTGAAATGTTCCGTAAACTTTTGGATGAAGGTGAAGCTGGCGATAACGTAGGTCTTTTGATGCGTGGTATCGATAAGAAAGAAGTAAAACGTGGTATGGTTGTGGCTAAACCGGGTTCAATCACTCCGCATACTAAATTCGAAGCTGAAGTTTATATCCTGAAGAAAGACGAAGGTGGTCGTCACACTCCGTTTAAGAACCACTACCGTCCTCAGTTCTACTTGCGTACTTTGGACGTAACCGGTGAAATTTCTTTGCCGCAGGGTGTAGACGTAGTAATGCCGGGTGATAACGTAACTATCACAGTAGAATTGATCTATCCGGTTGCTATCAACTTAGGTTTGCGTTTCGCTATCCGTGAAGGTGGTAGAACCGTAGGTGCCGGCCAGATTACAAAGATTATCGAATAATCGGTCGAAATAGATTGTGTGGCGGAAATTTTCTGCCACACTTTATACGAGTGTAGTTCAAGGGTAGAATAGTGGTCTCCAAAACCATTGATGGGAGTTCGAATCTCTCCACTCGTGCGATAAAAATTGTTAGAAAAGAAATGAAGCTTGTTCAATACGTAAAAAATTCCTATCAGGAGTTGGTTCATAAAGTGGCATGGCCTTCTGTTAGTCAGCTACAAAATTCAGCAATAGTTGTAATGGTTGCTTCCCTTCTATTTGCGCTGGTGATTGTAGTAATGGACTTGTCATTCGAGAACATTATGAAGTTCATTTACGGACTTTTATACTAATTTGTAACCGCTAATTAAGAGGAAATGGAAGAAGTTCAGGAAAAGCAATGGTATGTGTTACGGGCCATCGGCGGGAAAGAGAAGAAGGTGAAGGAGTATATCGAAGCGGAAATCCGCAACGGCAAGCTCCACGACTATATTTCTCAAGTACTGATTCCTACTGAGAAAGTTTACCAGATACGCAATGGTAAAAAAATCAGCAAAGAAAAAATTTCATATCCGGGTTATGTATTGGTAGAAGCGATTCTGGTGGGAGAAATTCCGCATATTCTTCGTAATGTACCTAATGTCTTAGGCTTCCTTAGCGACACAAAAGATACCACTTTAGGGGCTATTCCTCTCCGCCCGGCTGAAGTAAACCGTATCTTGGGTCGTGTAGACGAAATGGTAGATAGCGAAGAGATTAACGAAACTCCTTTTCTTGTGGGGGAAACCATCAAAGTTATCGAAGGTCCTTTTGCATCGCTTAACGGCGTGATAGAGGAGGTCGATAATGAACGCAAGAAATTGGTGGTAAGCGTTAAGATATTCGGACGTAAGACTCCTATGGAGTTGAGCTTTATGCAAGTAGAAAAAGAATAATTAAATCAAATTATCATGGCAAAAGAGGTTGCTGCGTTAATTAAACTGCAGATTAAAGGCGGAGCAGCGAATCCTTCTCCCCCAGTAGGACCGGCGCTTGGTTCGAAAGGTGTGAATATCATGGATTTCTGCAAGCAGTTCAATGCTAGAACTCAAGATAAAGCAGGAAAAGTTCTGCCTGTAATTATCACTGTTTATAGTGATAAATCTTTTGACTTTATCGTCAAACAGCCGCCTGTAGCCGTTCAAATTAAAGAAGCAGCAAAAATTCAGAGTGGTTCTAAAGAACCGAACCGTCAGAAGGTTGGTACTTTGACTTGGGATCAGGTTAAAGCTATCGCAGAATCCAAAATGCCGGACATGAATTGTTTTACTGTTGAATCAGCTATGAGAATGGTTGCCGGTACAGCAAGAAGTATGGGCGTTAAAGTGGAAGGGGAATTTCCTAATAATCTGTAATTCAAATTCGATTACTAATCATGAGTAAGCTGACTAAAAACCAAAAAATAGCCCTTTCGAAAGTCGAACCAGGCAAGATTTACAAAGTGGATGAAGCAGCAGCGCTTGTAAAAGAGGTATCTTATACAAAATTTGACGCTTCTGTCGATGTTGATGTTCGTCTGGGAGTCGATCCTCGTAAATCTAACCAGATGGTTAGGGGCGTTGTCACTCTCCCTCATGGTACAGGTAAACAAATTCGTGTGCTTGTGCTTTGTACTCCCGATAAGGAAGCCGAAGCAACAGCAGCTGGTGCTGACTTTGTGGGATTAGATGAGTATATCGAGAAAATCAAAGGTGGCTGGACAGATGTCGATGTTATTATAACTACTCCTACCGTAATGGCTAAAGTAGGTGCTTTAGGTCGTATATTAGGCCCTCGTGGCTTGATGCCGAATCCTAAAACCGGTACTGTTACGATGGAGATCGGCAAAGCAGTTCAGGAAGTGAAAGCCGGTAAAATCGATTTCAAAGTCGATAAATTCGGTATTGTTCACTCCCGTATAGGTAAAACGACGTTTACAGCAGAACAACTTGCAGATAACCTGCGTGAGTTCATGCATACGATTATAAAGTTAAAACCTTCGACTGCAAAAGGTACTTATGTGAAGAGTATCTACCTGTCCTCTACAATGAGTCCCGGTATTCAGATCGATCCCAAATCAGTTGAGAATTAATAAAAATCGCCTGAATAATCATGAAAAGGGAAGAAAAGACATTAATCATAAATTCTCTTGCTGAGAAATTAGAGCAATATCCTCATTTCTATGTAACGGACATCGCTGACCTGAATGCAGAACAGACTGCTGCATTGAGAAGATTGTGCTTCGAAAAAGAGGTGTCCTTGATGGTTGTGAAGAACACATTGCTTATCAAAGCATTGGAGAAAGTAAATAAAGCCGATGAAGAGCTGGTTTCTACCTTGAAAGGGGCAACATCCATTATGTTGACCAATACGGGGAATGTGCCGGCAAAACTTATCAAAGAGTTCAGAAAAAACAGCGACAAACCGGTGTTGAAAGCTGCTTATGTTGACGATTGCGTTTATGTAGGCGAACAAAATTTGGATACATTGGTAAGTATCAAATCTCGCGAAGAGCTTATCGGCGATATCGTTACTTTACTTCAATCTCCGGCAAGAAATGTTATCTCTGCTTTACAATCGAGCGGAGGCAAAATTGCAGGTATTGTTAAAACATTATCTGAAAGACAATAAATCAATTCACTTTTGTAAAACAATTTAAATCGTATATAAAATGGCAGATATTAAGAAAATAGCTGAAGAGTTAGTTAACTTAACAGTTAAAGAAGTTAATGAACTTGCTACAATCCTTAAAGAAGAGTATGGCATTGAACCGGCTGCTGCTGTAGCTGTTGCTGCTGCGCCTGCTGCTGGCGGTGCAGAAGCTGCTGCTGAAAAAACTTCTTTCGATGTAATTCTGAAATCAGGTGGTGCTGCTAAATTGCAAGTTGTAAAAGCAGTTAAAGAATTGACCGGTCTTGGTTTGAAAGAAGCTAAAGATTTGGTTGACGGTGCTCCGAAAGCTGTTAAAGAAGGCGTTTCTAAAGAAGAAGCTGAATCTCTTAAAGCTCATCTCGAAGAAGCTGGAGCTGAAGTTGAAGTTAAGTAGTTTGCTCTTACTTTAAAGAGATATAGGTGTAGAATCTATGGGAATAGATTCTATGCCTTTTTCTTGTCTTTCTAAGTTACTTTTTGGGACAGGTTGCTTACAAACTGATAATTAATTGTTTATGTTTGTTTGGTAGTGCTTTTTCGGAGTGTTTTGCAAAATGTTCCCAGAATAGATTCCCGGTTTTGTTGCCGGACATATTATAAAAACTTCGACAAATCTGGATACAATGTCTTTGAATACAAAAAACCAACGTATTAGCTTTTCTTCAATAAAAAACAGGATGCCTTATCCTGACTTTCTTGAGATACAGCTTAAATCATTCCATGATTTTTTCCAACTGGATACAACGCCTGAAAACAGAAAAAACGAAGGCTTGTATAAGGTTTTTTTAGAAAATTTCCCTATTACAGATACGAGGAATAATTTTGTCTTAGAGTTTATCGACTATTATGTGGATCCTCCCAGATATTCTATCGAGGAGTGCCTGGAACGTGGATTGACCTATAGTGTTCCTTTAAAGGCAAAATTGAAATTGTACTGTACAGATCCTGAACACGAAGATTTCGATACGGTTGTGCAGGATGTGTATTTCGGGATGGTTCCTTATATGACTCCGCGCGGGACATTCGTTATCAACGGAGCGGAACGGGTAATCGTATCTCAGCTGCACCGTTCGCCGGGGGTATTCTTCGGACAGAGCATTCACTCCAACGGTACGAAACTTTATTCTGCCCGTATCATTCCTTTTAAGGGTTCGTGGATTGAGTTTGCGACAGACATCAATAATGTGATGTATGCTTATATCGACCGGAAGAAAAAATTGCCTGTAACGACTCTTTTGCGGGCGATAGGGTTCGAGAGCGACAGCATGATTCTGGAAATTTTCGATTTGGCAGATGAAGTAAAGGTTAGCAAAGCGAACCTGAAGAAGGTTATCGGCAGAAAGTTGGCTGCACGTGTTTTGAAAAGCTGGGTGGAAGATTTTGTGGATGAGGATACCGGAGAAGTCGTTTCTATTGAACGTAACGATGTGTTGATTGAACGGGAAGTAATCCTGGAAGAATCGCATATCGACAGCATATTGGAATCGGGGGCAAAGACTATTATCCTATATAAGGAAGGTCAGAATACCGCCGATTATACTATCGTATCGAATACATTGCAAAAAGACCCGTGTAACTCGGAAAAAGAAGCAGTGGTTTATATCTATCGCCAGTTGCGTAATTCCGAACCGCCCGATGAGGCTACTGCACGGGATGTAATCGACAAACTGTTCTTCTCCGATAAACGATATGATTTGGGAGAAGTAGGGCGTTACCGGTTGAATAAGAAACTTTCTATCGATATAGACCCTGAGATAAAGGTGCTTACGAAGGAAGATATGATTGCTATCATCAAGTATCTTATCAACCTGATCAATTCCAAAACGGATGTGGATGATATCGACCACTTGAGCAACCGTCGTGTAAGAACGGTCGGAGAACAGTTGGCTAACCAGTTCAGTATCGGTTTCGCACGTATGGCACGTACGATTCGCGAACGTATGAATGTGCGGGACAATGAAGTATTTACTCCGGTAGAGTTGATTAATGCGAAGACTTTGTCCTCTGTAATTAACTCTTTCTTCGGAACCAACCAGTTGTCTCAGTTTATGGACCAGACCAACCCGTTGGCTGAAATGACTCATAAGCGCCGTATGTCTGCGTTGGGTCCGGGTGGTTTGTCCCGTGAACGGGCAGGGTTCGAGGTGCGTGACGTACACTATACCCATTACGGTCGTTTGTGTCCGATTGAAACGCCGGAAGGTCCGAATATCGGTTTGATCTCTTCTCTTTGCGTTTATGCGAAGATTAGCGATATGGGCTTTATTGAAACACCGTATCGGAAGGTTAAGGACGGTAAGGTAGATACCACACCGGAAGGCATTGTTTATTTGAGTGCGGAGGAAGAAGAGGGAATGGTGATTGCTCAGGCCAATGCTCCGCTGGATGACGAAGGACATTTCCTTGAACCGGATAAAATTAAGGCGAGGTATAACGGCGATTTCCCGACTGTTTCTGCAAATGAAGTACAGTTGATGGATGTCGCTCCGAACCAGATCGCTTCTATTGCCGCTTCTTTGATTCCGTTCTTGGAGCACGACGATGCGAACCGTGCGTTGATGGGATCAAACATGATGCGTCAGGCGGTTCCTCTGTTGAAAACCGAGGCTCCTATCGTAGGAACAGGTTTGGAAGGTGAAGTGATTAACGACAGCCGTGTTCAGATAGTTGCGGAGAAAGACGGGGAAGTGGTGTTTGCCGATGCCCGTGAAATACATGTGAAATACGACCGTACGGATGATGAACGCTTCGTTAGTTTCGATGCGGATGTTACCGTACATAAATTGCCGAAATACAGAAAGACCAATCAGAATACTTCCATTACGTTAAAACCGATTGTTCGTAAAGGCGATAAGGTGGTAAAAGGCCAGATTCTGAGTGAAGGTTATTCTACCCAGAACGGGGAATTGGCATTGGGACGCAACCTGAAAGTGGCGTTTATGCCTTGGAAAGGATATAACTTCGAGGATGCTATCGTGATTTCCGAGCGTTTGGTTCGGGATGATATCTATACTTCCGTACATGTGGACGAGTACATAATGGAAGTGCGTGATACCAAACGCGGTTTGGAGGAACTTACATCCGATATTCCGAATGTGAGCGAAGATGCGACCAAGGATTTGGATGAAAACGGTATTATCCGAATCGGGGCTAATGTGAAACCGGGCGATATTTTGGTAGGTAAGATTACTCCGAAGGGAGAATCCGATCCTTCTCCGGAAGAAAAATTGCTCCGTGCTATTTTCGGTGACAAAGCGGGTGATGTAAAAGATGCTTCTTTGAAAGCACAGCCATCATTGTACGGAGTAGTAATCGATAAAAAATTGTTCAGCCGTGCCAATAAGGATTCTAAGAAAGGCAAACAGGCTGAAAAGATTTTGATCGATAAGGTAGAAGCTGTTTTTGCACAGGATTCGGAAGAGTTGAAAAATATGCTTATTACCAAGTTGATGCAGTTGTTGGAAGGTAAGAGCTCTCAAAGTATCGTCGATTATCTCGGTATGGAGATTGTATCGAAAGGAACGACTTTCACGGAAAAAGTATTGCGTGAAATCGATTACCTGAATGTGAATCCGATTAAATGGACTGCAGATAAGAGAGATAATGAATTGATAAAACAGTTGATTAACAACTATATTATCAAATATAAAGAGTTGGATGCGCAGTTGAAGCGTGAAAAACACAATATTTCCAATGGGGATGAACTTCCATCCGGCATCGTACAGCTTGCTAAGGTGTATATCGCTAAAAAACGTAAGTTGAGAGTGGGCGATAAGATGGCAGGGCGTCACGGTAATAAAGGTATCGTTGCCAAAGTGGTGCGTGATGAGGATATGCCGTTCCTGGAAGACGGGTCTATCGTGGATATCGTGTTGAATCCGTTAGGTGTGCCTTCCCGTATGAACTTGGGACAGATTTATGAAACGGTGTTGGGTTGGGCAGGACGTGAAATGGGATTGAAGTTCGCTACTCCTATTTTCGACGGTGCTACATTGGATGAAATCAATGATTATGCAGAGAAAGCGAATGTACCCCGTAGCGGTAGGACATATTTGTACGATGGAGGTACCGGTGAACGTTTCCATCAGCCTGCAACGGTCGGCGTGGTATATATGCTGAAACTCGGCCATATGGTCGATGATAAGATGCATGCTCGTTCTATCGGCCCGTATTCGTTGATTACCCAGCAGCCTCTTGGCGGTAAAGCACAGTTCGGTGGTCAGCGTTTCGGAGAAATGGAGGTTTGGGCGCTCGAAGCATTCGGTGCATCCAATATCCTGCAAGAAATATTGACTATTAAGTCCGACGATGTTATGGGACGTGCCAAAGCATATGAAGCGATTGTGAAAGGCGATAACCTGCCGCCGGCAGGCATACCGGAGTCCCTGAACGTGTTGTTGCATGAATTGCGTGGTCTCGCATTGAGTGTAAAACTCGACTAAGTTTAGGTTGCCTCTCTGTAAATTGAGAGAGGAGAAAACGATAAAAGAACATAAAAAATTAAAATTCTCATAAAGATGTCATTTAAAAAAGAGAATAAAGTTAATAGCAGTTTTTCTAAAATCAGAATCGGTCTTGCTTCTCCTGAAGAGATCTTGGAAAATTCCAGCGGGGAAGTGTTGAAGCCGGAAACTATTAACTATAGAACATATAAACCTGAACGTGATGGTCTTTTCTGTGAGAGAATTTTCGGTCCGGTAAAAGATTATGAGTGCCATTGCGGTAAGTATAAGAGAATACGTTATAAAGGGATCGTGTGCGACCGATGCGGGGTGGAAGTTACGGAGAAAAAGGTGCGTCGTGAGCGTACGGGACATATCTCGTTGGTCGTTCCGGTAGTACATATTTGGTATTTCCGTTCTTTGCCCAATAAGATAGGTTATCTGATCGGTGTTCCTACCAAAAAATTGGAAGCGGTTATCTATTATGAACGTTATATCGTTGTTCAGCCGGGTATTGCTGAAGGAGTAAAAGAGTTGGATTTGTTGACGGAAAAAGAGTATCTGGATATTTTGGCTACACTTCCGAAATCCAATCAGCAGTTGGATAATTCCGACCCGAATAAGTTTATTGCGATGATGGGGGCTGAAGCGGTTTATACTTTGTTGGAAAGAGTGGATTTGGATGAATTGTCTTATTCGCTTCGCCATAAAGCGAGCACGGAGACTTCTCAGCAACGTAAGAGCGAGGCTTTGAAACGGTTGAATGTGGTAGAAGCTTTCCGGGAGTCGAGAGAGAGCAATAATCCGACTTGGATGGTGCTGAAAGTCATTCCGGTTATTCCGCCGGAGTTGCGTCCATTGGTTCCGTTGGACGGCGGCCGTTTTGCTACTTCTGATCTGAATGACCTTTATCGTCGTGTAATTATCCGTAATAATCGTTTGAAACGTCTGATCGAGATAAACGCTCCGGAAGTGATCCTGCGTAATGAAAAACGTATGCTTCAGGAGGCAGTCGATTCGTTGTTCGATAATTCCCGTAAATCCAATGCGGTGAAGACCGAATCCAATCGTCCGTTAAAATCCCTTTCCGACAGTTTGAAAGGGAAGCAAGGGCGTTTCCGTCAGAATTTGTTGGGTAAACGTGTCGATTATTCAGCCCGTTCCGTAATTGTTGTCGGTCCGGAATTGAAAATGCACGAGATGGGTATCCCGAAAGATATGGCGGCGGAACTTTATAAACCGTTTATTATTCGTAAGTTGATTGAACGGGGTATCGTTAAAACCGTTAAATCGGCTAAAAAAATCATAGACAGAAGAGATCCGGTTGTTTGGGATATTCTGGAAAATGTATTGAAAGGACACCCTGTATTGATGAACCGTGCTCCGACTCTTCACCGTTTAGGTATTCAGGCGTTCCAGCCTAAGTTGATTGAGGGGAAAGCTTTGCAGTTGCATCCGTTGGCATGTACGGCGTTCAATGCCGACTTCGACGGTGACCAGATGGCAGTACACCTGCCTTTGGGAAATGCAGCGATATTGGAAGCTCAGTTATTGATGTTGGGAGCGCACAATATTTTGAATCCTGCTAACGGAGCTCCTATTACCGTGCCTTCACAAGACATGGTGTTGGGACTTTACTATATCACCAAGCCGCGTCCGGGTGTAAAAGGCGAAGGTTTGACTTTCTATTCTGCGGAAGAAGCGATTATCGCTTATAATGAGAGAAGGGCTGATTTGCATGCGAAAGTGAGAGTGAGAATGCAGTTGAAAGGAGAAGAAAAACCGAAATTGTTGGATACGACTATCGGGCGTATTATTTTCAACCAGCATGTACCGGAAGAGGTTGGTTATATCAATGAACTTTTGACCAAGAAATCTTTGCGCGATATTATCGGGAATGTGATGAAACGTTGCGGTGCTGCGCGTACTGCTGCTTTCCTGGATGATATTAAGAATTTGGGATACCGTATGGCGTTTGAAGGCGGTTTGTCTTTCAACCTCGATGCGGTAATCGTTCCGAAAGAGAAAGAGGCGTTGGTACAGGATGGTTATGCTCAGGTAGAAGAGGTGATGGAAAGTTACAATATGGGGCTTATCACCAACAATGAACGTTATAACCAGATTATCGATATTTGGACGCATACCAATTCCAAATTGACTCAAACAGTATTGAAACAACTTACCGAGGACGATCAGGGTTTCAATCCGGTATATATGATGTTGGATTCGGGAGCACGTGGTTCTAAGGAACAGATTCGTCAGCTTTCCGGTATGCGTGGCCTTATGGCAAAACCGCAAAAATCCGGAGCCGAAGCGGCACAGATTATCGAAAACCCGATTTTGTCCAATTTTAAGGAAGGATTGTCGGTTTTGGAATATTTCATTTCTACACACGGTGCCCGTAAAGGTCTTGCCGATACTGCATTGAAAACAGCCGATGCCGGTTATCTGACCCGTCGTTTGGTGGATGTGGCGCAGGATGTCATTATCAATGAATACGATTGCGGCACTCTCCGTGGTTTGAGCGCAACTGCTATCAAACGAAACGAAGATGTGGTAGAAACTTTGTATGAAAGGATATTGGGACGTACGGCCGTACATGATGTGATTCATCCGTTGACGGGCGAATTGATCGTTGCTGCCGGAGAAGAGATTACCGAAGATATCGCAAAACGGATTGAAGAATCTCCGATTGAACAGGTTGAAATCCGTTCCGTATTGACTTGCGAGTCGAGAAAAGGAGTTTGTGCGAAGTGTTACGGACGTAACCTTGCAACGGGGCGTATGGTTCAGTTAGGAGAGGTTGTCGGCGTGATTGCCGCACAGTCTATCGGTGAGCCGGGTACACAGCTTACATTGCGTACATTCCACGTCGGTGGTGTTGCAGGCGGTGTGGCTTCTGATAATAAGATTACAGTGCGTTACGACGGCCGTGTAGAGATCGATGATTTGAGAACAGTCAGAAAGACGGATGAAACCGGTAAGGCGGTCGATGTAGTTATCAGTCGTTTGAGCGAACTTCGTATTGTCGATGTGAATACAGGCATTACTCTTTATAATCATAACCTGCCTTACGGTGCTACATTGTTCGTAGAAAATGGTTCGATGGTTAAGAAAGGCGATGTAGTTTGCGAATGGGATCAATACAATGCGGTTATCATTTCCGAATACGACGGTAAAGTTAGTTTCGAAAGCGTGATAGACGGGGTTACCTATCGTGAAGAGGCCGATGAACAGACCGGCTTCCGCGAGAAAGTGATTATCGAAACGCGTGATAAAACCAAAAACCCGATTATTAAGATTGTCAATGATAACGGAGAAGAGCAGAAACAGTATAACTTACCGGTAGGTGCGCATATTGTTGTAAAAGAAGATGCGCATGTCAATGCGGGTGATATCTTGATTAAGATCCCGCGTGCAGTGGGTAAGGCGGGCGATATCACAGGGGGTCTTCCCCGTGTTACCGAGTTGTTTGAAGCTCGTAATCCGTCTAATCCGGCAGTGGTTTCCGAAATTGACGGAGAGGTATCGTTCGGTAAGATTAAACGTGGTAACCGCGAAATTATCGTTACCTCTAAATTGGGCGATGTCGTGAAATATTTAGTCCCTCTGTCCCGTCAGATTCTGGTACAGGAAAACGACTATGTAAAAGCAGGTATGCCGTTGTCCGACGGTGCGATTACACCGGCTGATATTTTGGCGATACAGGGGCCGACTAAGGTTCAGGAATATATCGTAAATGAAATACAGGAAGTGTATCGGATGCAGGGTGTGAAAATCAATGATAAACACTTTGAAGTTATCGTCCGTCAAATGATGAACAAAGTGAAGATTGAAGATCCGGGGGATACTAAGTTCCTGGAAGAGCAGATTGTCGATAAATGGGAATTTATGGAAGTGAATGACGAAATTTACGACAAGAAGGTAGTTACCGATCCGGGAGATTCGACTGTATTGAAAGCGGGACAGATTATTACGCTTCGTAAATTGCGTGATGAAAACTCTGTTCTGAAACGGAAAGATTTGAAATTGGTAGAGGTAAGGGATGCTATTCCTGCTACATCCAATCAAATTTTGCAGGGGATTACCCGTGCAGCTCTTCAAACCAGCAGTTTCATGGCAGCGGCTTCTTTCCAGGAAACTACCAAGGTGTTGAATGAGGCGGCTATTTATGCTAAAGTCGATCCGTTGGAAAAACTGAAAGAGAATGTTATTTGCGGTCATTTGATACCGGCCGGTACAGGTATGCCGCAATATCAGAATTTGGAGGTTGCTATAAAAGAATAACGTTTATTCCAGATAAAAGAAAAGGGCTTTTCAATCGGGAAAGCCCTTTTCTTTTTTAAAAGTATTTGCGAATAATTGAATGGCTTTTATGGATTATTTCGGCAGTTTAGTATTTATTTATGGGATCAAGATGATTTTCTCGATTTATAGCTTGTATTTTTAAAAAAGAATGAAGGCATGAAATAAAATAAAAGGGGCTTTTGATTAGAAAAAGCCCCTTTCGTTTGCCATTATATAATATATATAAGAGGAATTTATTTCACTCTTTCATAATATTCACGGGTACGTGTATCGACACGAATTTTTTCTCCTGTATTGATAAACAACGGAACTTTGATAGTTGCACCGGTTTCTACCGTAGCGGGTTTGAGAGCATTGGTGGATGCGGTATCGCCTTTTACCCCCGGTTCGGTGTAAGTGATTTCCATTTCGATAATAGGAGGAAGTTCTGCGCTCAGTACTTGTTCTTTTTCGGTGTGGAACATTACTTCTACGACTTGTCCTTCTTTCATCAGGTCGGAGTTTTCAATCAATTCTTTCGGAATGTATATTTGTTCGAATGTTTCGGTATGCATGAAGTTGCAACCCATGTCGTCTTCGTACAGGAACTGGTAAGGACGGCGTTCAACACGTACCGGTTCGATTTTTTCACCGGCGGTAAACGTGTTATCGATTGTACGCCCGTTTTCTAAGTTTTTTAGTTTGGTACGAACGAATGCCGGTCCTTTGCCCGGTTTAACATGCTGAAATTCTACGACAACATATGTTTTGCCGTTATATTCGATGCACATTCCGTTTTTCAAATCCGCGGTTGTAGCCATATATCTTTGTATTTATAGTTTTTATGAATGGGACAAAGATAGTTAAAAATTTTATTTTCGGAAAAACAGTTTATGCTTCTCCCATCGGAGTAATATTGATAGGATCTTGTTCGTGCGGCAAAGTATGTATCTTTATATCCCCGAAAGTCGTTTCATATCGTTTGATATTTTCCTGCAAAGAGATTAGCAGGCGTTTTGCCTGTTCCGGGGCTAAAATGACACGGCTCTTTACCTGTCCCTTTTCTGATCCGGGCATCAAACGGATGAAGTCCAATACGAATTCGGAAGAGGAGTGGGCTATTACTGCAAAATTGGAATATATCCCATCGGCGACTTTGTCGTCTATTTCGATATTGATTTCTTCTCCCATAGTTTTAATTTTTATAGATATGCAAAAATAACCATTACAAGGGGAGTCTGGTTGTTTGTACGAACTAATTTAACAACAAGTTATCAACATGTTTCAGGGGAAATATGCGTTTGTTGGAACTATGCAATGGAAATTATTCATCGGGGATTTATAGTATTTATTGAATGGTAGAAGGCTTTTCTCGTTTCAGTTTTTAAAAGAAAAAGGGAAAATTTTTTCGAGATTGCGTTTCCCCGGTTATTCTTTATCAATATTATATTGATTGACAGTAAATTGTTTTGGAGTACCTGTGGAATACAAAAATAGTTGTAGATAAATAATAGAAAGATAATTTGGAATTTTAATGAATAAATGTTGGTATTTATTTTATTTTTTGTAAAAAATATATATCTTTATAAGCAATAAACTTGTAAATTGGAAGAGATTGTACATAGCATATGTTGCTGGTATCTTTATAGTTTGGAGGCAAAAGAGGAGTTCTTTTTTTAATGAGGAGAGGGGGAGAGAGTAATATAATTAATGAGTTGTTCGGATTGTCGCTGAATGTATGGAGGTGGATTTGAATAGCAGAAAAAGTTCGGATACTTCGGTGAATTTTCCGAAACGGAATAGTAGCTTTTATCGTTTAAGTTCGGTCGTTTATTTTTCCTGTTATTTATTCGGTTATCATAATAGAGATGTAACCCAAATTATATTATAAATTAAAACAGAGTAAATATGAAGAAAATTTTTCTATTCTTAACTCTTGGTCTGTTGACGGTGTCGTTCAGTAACGATGTTGCCGCACAGCAAAAGAAACCGCGTATCGGTATTGCCGGTATTTATGTAGAGAATAGCGTTTTCATGCCTAATCGCCAGGAAATGGTAGGGCGTCCGGTTCAAATGCCGGATTATTTGGATCCTGATTCCGTTATGGGACAAGCTGCGGAATGGCTTCCTGCTTTGAGAGGATCCGGAAATGGCCGCGGGCCGATTACAAAGGAATCGTATGATGCTTTTGTTGAAGATGCATTGGAAGTAATTAAGGCGAATATGCCTTATGATGCTTTTTGGTTTTATAACCATGGGGCATGTAGTGTAGAAGGCGTAGATGATCCGGAAGGTGATTTCATGGAAAAAATACGTGGTGTTATCGGGAACGATGTTCTCACTACTACTACGATGGACCTTCACGGTAATGTTTCTTGGAAAGTCGCTCTTTATTCCGACTTAATCACTACATTCCGTAAAGCGCCGCATGATGATAGCCGTGAATCGAACCGCCGTGGTGTGGCTAACCTTCTTGAACGCCTTGAATCAGGTAAAGGCCGTCCTGCTTATAAAGCATGGGTAGCTGTTCCTGTATTGGTTTCGGGAGAATGGTCGAGTACCCGTGCAGAACCGGCTAAATCGCTTTATGCTATGGTTCCTGAAGTAGAAGCTATGCCTGGTGTAATCGATGCAGGTATCTGGATCGGTTATGTATGGGGAGATAACCAACGTAACTCGGGTGTCGTTATGGTTGTAGGTGACGACAAAGAACAAGTAGGTGCAGGTGCGAAAAAACTTGCGCAAAAATTCTGGGATGTACGTAATCAGTTTACTTTGGAAGCACCGGGATATTCTCTTGAAAAATGTCTTGATTTAGCGATTGCCAGCGATAAAAAACCGTTCTTCATCAGCGATATGGGTGATAACCCTGGTGGTGGTGGTTCAGGTGAAGTAACTTGGACATTGGCTCGCGTATTGAAACGTCCGGAATTGCAATCTCCGAATGGTAAGAGCTTGCTTTATTGCTCTATCCCGGGAGATGAAATGGTTGAAGCGGCTCGTAAAGCAGGTGTAGGCGGACATGCTGAAGCTTATGTAGGGGCAATGGTAGATAACTCTTATGAACCGCCTATCTTGTTATCGGGTGAAGTTGTATATGTTAGCCCGGAAGAGGAAGCACAGCCGACAGACAATCAGGCTCCTTTCCGCAGACGTAACAATATAGCTATTATTAAAACAGGTAGCGTTTATGTAGTAGTGGGAACTTCTTCTCCTACTCCTAACTTGGAAGGAACCGGAATAGATCCGAGCAAAATGGATATCGTAATGGTTAAACAAGGTTACTTGGTAAATCAATGGTATAATATGAAAGCGGATTGGGTAATGGCATTCACTCGTGGTAGTGTTGACCAGGACTTCCAGAAATTGCCGTATCAAAATATCGTTAGACCGATGTTCCCATTAGATCCTGATATGGCGGATCCGGAACTGAATGTAATATTCGTGCCTTCTGCAAAACATTTCTACGGAAGATAGACGTAAGTTTATATCGAAAAAATTGGATAATTGCCGGGAACATTGTTTCCGGCAATTATTTTTATCGGCTTT
This sequence comes from Candidatus Avirikenella pullistercoris, assembly GCA_018710935.1. Classification (GTDB taxonomy): domain Bacteria; phylum Bacteroidota; class Bacteroidia; order Bacteroidales; family Rikenellaceae; genus Avirikenella; species Avirikenella pullistercoris. The sequence goes on from DVIX01000010.1 coordinate 73,611, forward strand.
TACAGACCGGAATTTGATATATTGTTCGTATTTAAGATATTTGTTAATAAAACCGGGTTTATGAGATAGTTAAGGTAATTTGTTTAATTTTGTAAATTAAGTATTTGAAAAATAATCGATAATTAGTTTCGGTATATTTGGAAAATTATGAGCAGAATTTTATTCTATTGTTTTTCCGTCTTATTTTTAATTGCCTGTAATAAAGAGGATAATCGGCCTGTTATTGAGGAAAAGGAACGGACATTATTGATATATATTTCCGGGAATAATTCCCTTTCCGGAAATGTAGATAGAAGTTTGGAGAATATTAAATCCGGTGTTCGGAATGCAGATTCGAATAGCGATTATGTGTTGGTATATGTCGATAAGAGGGGGAATAATCCCCGGTTATTGTTGATAGAAAAAGAAGAGGGAACGGTTGTTCAAAAGGTCGTGAAAGAGTATGAGGCTCAGAATTCTGCTTCGAAAGAGGTGATGAGTGCTGTTTTGAAAGATGCATTCGGTGCATACCCTTCGAAAAGACAGGCTTTGTCTTTGTGGTCCCATGGGTATGGGTGGGTGCCTTCTTCGTTTCCTCCTTCTCGGGGGAACTATCGGGGAACTTATTCGGAGGATAGCATGAATCCTTTGCTTCGTCATGTAGTTCTTACCCGTTGGTTCGGACAGGATGGTTCGGATTTTATGGAACTTGCCGAATTGAAAGAAGTTTTGAAACAATTTCCGAAGTTCGAATATATTGTTTTCGATGCCTGTTTAATGGGGAATATCGAAGTTGTTTATGAATTGCGGGATTGTGCCGATTATATTATGGCTTCTCCGACAGAAGTTTTAGCTTACGGCTTTCCGTATCAATGGATGCTGCCTTTTATGTGCAAGCCGGTTCCTGATTTGCAGAGGGCATGTGAACAGTTTTATGAATTTTATAATACGAAACAAGATAATCAAATTGCATCTGCTTCTATTGCGTTGGTGCAAACTTCGGGATTGGAGCCTTTGGCTTCAACTGTAGCGGCGATTATGGCAGGAAATACGAGTCTCGCTTCATTGAATCCCGATAATGTCCAGGCTTATGATCCTTATGTAAACAATGTCTTTTATGATTTGGGAGATTTTATCGGACAAATAGCTCCTTCAGACGCCTATGAATTGTTCCGGCAGCGGTTGGAACAGGTTGTCCTTGCCGCATACCATACGCCTACGACTCTTAGTGCCTTAGTAAGCGGGTGGGGAAGTACGATTACTATTCAAAAATATAGCGGATTGAGTACTTATATTAAAATACCGAAATATTCATCTCTGAATCCGGATCCGGATTATGACCTTTCTGCGGCGAGTGCTTTGTTGGAATGGAATCGGGCAATCGGTTATTAGTACGTCCGGAGATTATGAAAATAAGAGATATGGGAATCCGGAATGGAATATTCAACCGTGTTGTTCGTGCCGACTGAGTTACAAAAGTTTTATATGAAAATAAAATAAAGGAGGGAGAAATTTTTCTCCCTCCTTTATTTAGTGATTATTCTTTAAAAGATAATGTATTGTTTTTTGATACTGTCTTTAAGAATTGATCGGTTGTATTATTCCGTTAAAGGTTACGCCCGGTTGGAACGGTGACGATATGGAAAGCGTACAGCCAGTTCCTTCTGGTGTGACATTGATAACGAATGTGTAAGGATTGGTTGTCCATGTATCTGTCGCTACTATTGTAACAGTCCATCCCCCACTGTTATTGGCCTTTACATTATAGGTAAAATGCGAGGTATAAAAATCCAGACGTTTGTATAATGTCGGTTGTCCGGTGTAGGAACTTGCCCCGTAAATAGGTAAAAATGCCTTAAACATAGTAGGGCTTACCCATAGGCCGTACATGCCGGGAAGGTCAATATCATTGATATTGGGATTAATGGTAGAGATAATCTGGTTTGCATTGAACGTAAAGGATTCGCTTTTTACCAAATCCCCGATTTCCTGAGCTTGTTGAGCGTTCTCGACAGCCCGTACTTCCCTTCGCTCTTCTTTTGCCGGGTTTTGCGAGTAAGATTGTAAATTGGCAAATATGCCGATTGTAGCCATTAATGACACAATTAAGAACTTTTTCATAACTTATTTTTATTTTTTAGGTTGATATAATAAAATATTGAATAAATTTTTTCTATACGAATAGTTCTACAATCATTGTGCCAATAGGTTGTCATAAACTTGTAATTCTACGAAATCGTTGTATAAGCCTGATACTACGTCTATTCTGTTTCTGCCTTCCAGAAGTTTTATGTTGTCCCAGATGATTATTCCGTCTTTTTGTTCTTTTATTCCGTATGAAAAATTATTAACTATTAATTCTGCACGGTCGAGATTGGTATATACCTTTATGCTTTGATTGACTGTATTCCGGAAAATGTTTCTTTTTTCCGTTATATGAATGAAAGGATCTATATCGTTCCAATTCGCTTTATAAAAGTAGAAGGCATCTTTTTTAGTGTGACGGTCGAAAGAGACTAATCCCATATCGCTGATATGGGGAGAACCTTCCGTACTATTATCGGAGCAGGCATAGTCGAACATGGAATTGATAAATGTTCCCCATAGGAAAGGGTATGTTTTCAGCATCTCATAATATTGTTCGTGGAAATGTGTTTGCCAGTTCTCCGGGTGTATTGAAGAACTGTTCTGAGGTTGAGCGAGCTGATTCCGTTGGTGTAAGATATTACCACCTGCCCCGTATTCGCTTACAGCGGGTTTCAGTTCTTTCCAACCGTCTTTGAATTGATTTGCCCAAAGGATAAAATCTTCGATATTTCCGCTATTCCATCCGAAATATTGCGGCCATCCGATTGCATCGGTAATCATGTTGATATCGCCGTCTTCATTGCTGGATGCGGTTGTCAGCCTGTCCGGAGATTCTTTGTGGGCTAAATCGTTAAGATATTTGATGTATTCCAGCGGATTGTCCCCGTTGGTCGATAATTTACTGAAAAGCCCCCAGAATACGATAGAGGGGTGGTTGTATAGTTGGCGGATCATTTCCAACAGTTGCCTCTCTCCATTCTTACGGAAATTTTCGGAATTGATATACCCTTTTCCCCCTCGGTACTCATTGCTGATAAACGGAAAATCGCTCCATACTATTAATCCCGAAATATCGCACAATTCGTAGGTGTATTGGTCATGTGGGGTATTTATCATACGTACGGCATTCGCACCTATTTCATTGATTAAATCGATGTCTTCCTGTTGTTGAAGGCGTGTCAGGGCATTCCCTACGCCGCTTCGGTCCTGGTGTAAGGTTACGCCGTTTAGGGGATACGGTTTCCCATTCAGCATAAAACCTTTGTCCCGGTCGATAGAAAAGTAACGTAAACCTAAAGGAACGGTTATCTGGTCCATAATTATCTCTTTTTCCACTACGGATACGGTTACGTTATACAGAAACGGATCGTTTGTTCCGTCCCATAAACGAGGTTGAGTGACCGTAAAGGGGATGGAAAGGCTGCCTTTCCCGTTTTGGGATATTTTAACCTGTTCGGTTTGGGAGAGGATCGGGGAATTGTTTTCAAATAACTGAAGTTGGACATTTAAATTCCCTCCGGGAGTCCCTTCCATTTCAATAACGGCTTCTACGGAAGCTTCATCCTGCGAGACCTCTTTTTGTATCAGGTATACGCCGTCTGAACCGTAATCGGATAATGAAATATGGTTGGAATCTGTAACGATTAACTCGACATCTCTGTATATTCCGCCATAGACGGTAATATCTCCGTTTATGGGCATGACATCTGTACGGCGGGTATTATTTGCAACGACCAGTATCGAGTTGGACATGCCGAAGTTAAGAAAAGGAGTGATATTGAAAGTAAAACCTGTATAACCTCCTTTATGTTCGCCGACATATTTCCCGTTGATAAAGAGAGTTGCCGTATTGGAAACTCCGTAAAAACGGATGAAAACTTTTTTCCCGTCCCATTGGGCAGGAACTCGTATCTCTTTTAAATAGTTCCCTGTCCCGTAAAAGAAACTATTTCCTGTTTTGCTGATATCGCTGTTCCATGTGTGGGGAAGGTCTATATCCTGCAATGTCCGGTTCATGATAGCTTCCCTGAAAAATTGCCAATCCCTGTTCAGGTTGATAATTTCTCTTGCGTGTGTTATTCCTGATAATAGAATACCGCAAAATGCCAACAACAATGGTTTTAATTTCATTTTTCTGTTTTTTATATAACTATCCGGTAATTTAGTTTGTTGTGAATATGTGAGGGGGAATTTCTGAAAAGACTAAAATAAGAATATTTTACGAATCTTTTGTGATTATTTTTTCTTCGTATTTTTTTAATGTCGATTTCATCTCTTTATGCAACATTAGGATTCCCAATAAGTTCGGAATAGTCATTAGGGCTACGGTAATTCCCGATAGTGTCCATATAATCGTAGTGTCTACGAAAGAAGCGATAAAGAAGCCGATAACATAAATGATGTGATATATCCATACATATTTGCTTCCCCAGAGGTAAGTCACGGCTCTGTCGCCATAGTATGACCAGGCGACGGCGGTGGAAAAAGCGAATAATAGTAAGCATATAGGGATGATATATTGCCCCATATCTCCTAAAAATCCCCGTTTGAATGCTTCGGACGATAAAGGAGCCGAATGGATTAGCGATTTCCCGGATATTTTTATTTGATTATCCATAATGGATTTATTTTCAATCTGTCCTTCTTTAATCGATAAAAATCCGTTATAAGGAATTCCGTTTGCGGTAATTGTGATTTCTTCGGCAAAAGAATGGGCATGTATGATTGTCGGGGCATCGATTATTTTCCCGTTTTTTACGTTGAGGTTTCCGTTGTAAAGTCCGATAGTGTTTTTCCCCTGTATAAAGTCGGCCACCGCTTGTTTGTCGGCCGGGGAGGATTCATCGTATTCTTGGGCTAAAACGAATATGTCGGTGTTTTGAAAATCGTTATGTACTTTTTCTTTCCATACTCCTGAAGTAAGCAGTACAAGGCCGGTAATAAAACAAACGATAATAGTGTCGATGAACGGTTCCAAAGTCGCTACCAATCCTTCGGAAATGGGTTCGTTCGTGCGTGCGGCTGCGTGTGCGATAGGAGCGGAACCTTGTCCGGCTTCATTGGAAAAAAGGCCTCTGTTTACTCCTCTGTTGAAAGCCCATGCAAAACCGGCACCGAGGAATCCTCCTGTAGCGGCAGATCCGGTAAAAGCAGTAGTGAAAATTTGGGCGATGGAGGGGATTATATTTTCATAATTGTAGACGATAACGCTGATAGCTCCGATAAAATAAACGATAGCCATAGCCGGAACGATTTTTTCCGATACCTTTACTATCCGTTTTAGGCCGCCTATGATGATGAATCCTAAGAGAACCGTCAATATCCCTCCGGTGAGTATGTGATTTATATTGAAAGAGGAGTACATTGCATTCGAGATGCTGTTTATCTGGGGAAGGGAGCCGGTTCCGAAAGAGGAGAGAACGGTTGCGAATGCGAATATGGCAGCCAGCCATCTCATTTTTAGTCTGTTTTTCATATAATACATGGGGCCTCCGGCAATATTTCCTTTGGAGTCTTTTTCCCTGTATTTATGGGATAAGGTTACTTCTACCATTTTGGTAGTCATCCCTAAGAAAGCGGATATCAACATCCAGAAGAGTGCACCTGCTCCGCCTAAATGAATCGCTAATGCAACTCCTGCAATATTTCCGGTTCCGATAGTTCCGGAAAGGGCGGTGGCTAATGCCTGAAAATGGGAAGTATCGCCTTCATGGTCTTGATGGTCGTATTTTCCGGAAAGAATACGTATTGCACGTCGGAAAAAACGAATTTGCGGAAAACGAAGATAGATAGTAAAAAAGAGCCCTGTTCCCAAAAGAAGATATATAAACCAGGAAGAACCGCCGATATAAGAGTCTATGACCGATAAGAAATGATTGATTTTTTCCATTAGGTAAGGTTTTTGGGGATTGTAGCAGAAACGTTTCCTAATATAATGAAAAAAATAATGTGTTGGGTAGAAAACAGTATAATCGGATGTGTTTTTAATAAAATATTGTATGTTCATCAACGTTGTTATTCCGGGGTGAGTAATTTATATGGCAGTTTTCGGAGCGGAGGAACAAACCGTTGTTTTCTAACAGATTATTCGTGGTAACCCGTTATAATGAACATACAATATTAAAATTCGGAAACCTTTGTTTCCGGAGAGAGATTTTCTCTCCCTGACGTTCTGGGATTTGATTTCGATTACACATGCAAAGCATGTCTTTAAAGCTCTATATCCCGAAAGCTTTGTCAATGGTAAGAAACGGATACCGGCAGGTATTCTGACTTATTCCTTGCGGCAAACCTTCCCATCGCAAAAAAGACAGTGGTTTTAGACTTTGCCGCAAACATGATATTCTGTTACGAAAATATCCGGAATTTACAGCAGCGGGTACTGTTCGTGACTTTCACACGATTCCCTTTTACATTATTCTTGTTTATGGCAAGAATAAACCGATTCCAAAGACAAAAATAAAATTAATTTTGAATAGTCGTATGTTTTTCCCGATTATTTTATAGATAATTTATTTGTATGTATGTGAATTGCGATTATTGAATGCGATATTCTTTTTGTACAGGGGAAGGTGCGAAGTATAATGAAAAAGAGCAGTTGAATTCAACTGCTCTTTTTCATTATTGAAATTGTGCGTATAGGTTATGAAAGTCCTATGATATTTCCTGCGTCATCTATATCTATACTTTCGGATGCAGGGTATTCGGGCAATCCCGGCATACGCATAATTTCGCCTGCGATTGGGATAATGAAGCCTGCTCCTGCAGCTAATTCCACTTCTCGGACAAGCATTTTGAATCCTGTTGGACGACCTATTAATGCAGGGTTGTCGGAAAGCGATTTCTGTGTTTTGGCAATACAGATAGGCAATTTGTCTTGTCCCAGTGCATAAATGCGTTTGATGTCGTTCAGCGCTTTCAGGTGGAACTCTATTTGTCCGGCTCCGTATATTTCTCTTGCGATAATTGATATTTTTTCTTCTACGGAGAGGTTGAGGTTATATAGCTGGGTCGGGGAGGCGGGTTCTTTCTCGATAGCTTCCAATACCAATTTGGCTAAATCGATACCTCCTTCCCCACCTTTTGCCCATACTTCGCACAAAGCGATTTTGACATTTTGTTTTTTACAGTAGTCTGTCAGGAAGGCGATTTCTTCATCGCTGTCGCTGGTGAAACGGTTAATGGCGATAATCGGATTAATATTGAATTTCCGAGCATTTTCGATGTGTTTATCCAGATTGGTAACACCTTTTTTCAGGGCTTCTACGTTCGGTGTCTGCAATTCTTTCAACGATTGTCCGCCGTGGTATTTCAGTGCCCGGATAGTAGCTACGAGGACAACGGCTTTAGGCCCGAAGCCCATCTGGCGGCATTTGATGTCGATGAATTTTTCTCCTCCCAAGTCAAAACCGAAACCGGCTTCAGTCACAACGTAATCGGACAGTGACATGGCGGTTTTTGTTGCAATAATAGTGTTTGTACCCTGTGCGATATTTGCGAACGGACCGCCGTGAATAATGGCAGGAGTATGTTCGATAGTTTGTACGAGGTTCGGTTTGATAGCGTCTTTTAATAAAACGGCCATTGCTCCTTCTGCTTTCAGGTCACGGGCGTAAATAGGTTGTTTGTCGTACGTATATCCTACAAAAATATTTCCCAGCCGTTTTTTCAGGTCTTCGATGCCTTCCGACATGCATAAGATAGCCATGATTTCGGAAGCTGCGGTAATATCGAAGCCGGTTTCCCTCGGACGGCCGTTTGTTACGCCGCCTAATCCGATAATGATATTGCGCAATGCCCGGTCGTTCATATCTACGACTCTTTTCCACACGATAGTTCTCGGGTCGATATTCAGGCTGTTCTTTTTGTTTTGAATGCTGTTGTCTGCCAATGCGGCTAACAGGTTGTGGGCTTTCCCTACGGCATCGAAATCGCCGGTGAAGTTCAGGTTGATATCTTCCATAGGAAGAACTTGTGAGTAACCGCCTCCGGCAGCTCCGCCTTTAATCCCGAAAACCGGTCCTAAAGAGGGTTCCCTCAATGCTACGATTGTCTTTTTTCCCAAGCGGTTCAAGGCTTGTGTTAAACCGATGGATACGGTTGTTTTTCCTTCCCCTGCCGGAGTGGGAGAGATAGCTGATACCAGAATCAGATTGGATTTCGCAATTTTCTTTTTGTCTATAACGGATAAAGGCAGTTTAGCTTTGTATTTCCCGTATAATTCCAAAATTTCCGGATCTATTCCGAAACCGGCAGCTATGTCGTTAATGGGTTTTAGCTCGACGCTGTGAGCAATTTTAATGTCCTCGTTCATTTTGTTATTTTTATCGTTTATAATTTGATTTGATTGTAAATTACCGATATTGGGAGAAAGACCGTTGAAAAACCGGCTGAATATTTATAACGATAGGTTGCTTCCTTAAATTGCTGTTACGGGATAGCGTTTAACCGGTTTTTGTCGATAGATAATCGTCTATTTTCGCAATACTTGTAAAGATAAGAAAATATCGGATATAAAACAATAGCTTATCTCCTGTCGAATAAGGATATAAGAAGAAAAATAGACACTGAGGGGAAAAGATGGATAGGTAAATGGGATAAAAAAGGCGGAGAAATTTATTCTTTGAAAAAAATTAAAATCGGGGAAATCTCCGAAGTAGAACTGTTAAAAAGAAAAAACATCCGTTTAAACCGAAAATCGATAAACGAATGTTTTTTCTTTTGTCTGTGGGAGCAATAGGATTCGAACCTATGACCCTCTGCTTGTAAGGCAGATGCTCTGAACCAACTGAGCTATGCTCCCGTAGAGCTTTTTAAAAGTGATACAAAAATAGGGATAAATTATATATGCTCCAAATTTTAATGCTTTTTTTTGTCAATAAAATTAAATATTCATGATAATGTACTGATATATATCGTTTTGTGTAATACGGTATTTTTAGTGTGCGGTTAATCGGTGTATTCGTCTGAATTGAGGTGAATTCGAACAGAGCGAGGAAAGGATATGGGAGGTTGTCCGTTTTATCGGATTCCTCTTCTGTTCAATGCATTTGCGTATGCTTGCGCATTTTTGTTATGTTCGTTGAGTGTCCGGGCGAACACGTGTTTTCCCGAGAGGTCGGGAGCAGCGCAGAAATAGAAATAGTCGGTCGGTTCGAAATCGAGGACTGCATCTATGGCTACTATAGGAGGAACATAAATCGGCCCGGGAGGTAATCCGGTGTTTTTATAAGTATTATAGGGAGATTCGATTTCCAGGTGTTTGTATAATATCCGTTTGATAGACGGATCACCCAATGCGAATTTGACGGTCGGATCGGCTTGCAGAGGCATGCCTGCTTTCAGGCGATTGAGATATATGCCGGCTATGCGGGGCATCTCTTCTTTTATTTTAGTCTCTTCTATGACAATGGAAGCGAGTGTAGATACTTCCTGTTTGGTCAATCCTGTCTTTTCCAGTTTTTCTTCCCGGCCGCCGGCACTCCAAAATCTGTTGTATTCCTTATTCATCCGTTCGATAAACTGTTCGGGAGAGGTGTTCCAATATAGCTCATAAGTATTCGGGATGAACATGGAAGGGAAAGTGGCGGTTGAAAAACCGTAAATTTGAGCTAAAGAGTCGTTCAGAAACGCATTTAGCAGGGAGAGAGAATCTGCTTCTATATAACGAGATACTACTCCGGCAAGGCGTTGGGGAGTACGGATATTGTTGAAAGTGACTTTTACAGGTGTTTGGCTGCCTGTTCCGATTTTGCTCAAAAGTTGTTTGTAGGTCATGCCTTCTTTCAGTTCGTATTTTCCGGGATATACTTTGAATCCCATTTTGGCAACCATAAGTTTATATTCGGAACTGTCTTTGATAAATCCTTCATCGAATAGTATGGCGGCTTGTCCGTATAGGGTAGTGGTGTCTGTTGGAATGTAAACCATTCCGTCTTTCAGCACTTTATGCCTACAAGCATAGGTATAGTACATTAAACCGGAAGATGCGAGAAAACCGAATCCGATGAGTACCATAAAGGTCAGTACGGCTCCTCCTATTTTGATGGATTGTTTTTTCATATTTAGAAATAATTCGGTTAGGAATGGCAAAGATAGTGGATAACGTTCTTCTGTCAATGTTTTTTGCAGATAAAAATATTTTCGTATCTTTGTGTCGGGTAAGTCTTATACGACCAGCTCCTGTCGAATCCCCCCAGGACCGGAAGGTAGCAAGGGTAGATGGTTGAGCGGTGCGATATGAGTAGCTTACCCATTTTTTGTTTTTGTAGGTTGAGATGATTGAAGAATAGATTCGATAGCATTTTTGAATTTATGGTTCTGTTATAAGTCGAATATTTTCAGTTGAAGTACGGACTTTAAGCCATTCTATAATTTTTTGTTGTTCTTCCGAAGACATATTCGTTTTCTCGTTTCGGGATTTTATCAAACATACCAAAATTGTGTCTTGAGTGGGAGCTTTATTGCTATAAAGCACCATTTTGGACATGGCTATTTCTACCTCTTTCCAGGAAGATATGGCAGAAAATTCACGGGTTATCTCCTGTACCGGTAAAGTATCCTGAATGAGTGCGACTTTGTTTTCCAGTTCTTTTATTTTGTTGTCTTTTTCTTTGATAATGGTATTCGACATAGCGTAAAGTTTGTCGATGGAAGCAATAGCCGTGCTGGTATTCAGAGTATCCTGTCCCTGTTGTCTGATTACTAAGCGGGTATCGCTGAGTTTGTAATTGGGCATTTGATTCTGAAGCGTTGTAATGGCGTCGGCAGAGATGGGCGTCCCCATTAACAGGACTTCTATTCTCCGGTTGTCTTTTGTATAAAATGTTTTATAATCTACTACTTGTGTATCGGAGAATCGGAACGAACCTTCTATGAAATTTTTGGCATTGTTTTCAAAAAAGGACTGTTGTACGATTTTGTATGCGAATATAATGCTGGGCACTACGGTTATTATAACGGCCAATAGCATGTAATGGCGTACTTTTCGTTCCATTCGGGGATTTACGAACTGTTTCTTCCGGTAGTTCATAAATCTTACTAACAGGAATGTAGCGAGAGAAATAAATACGGCATTGATAAAAAACAGATAGAGTGCTCCGAAAAGGAAATTAAGTTGCATGGTCGCCATTCCGTATCCGGCTGTACAGAGAGGAGGCATTAAAGCAGTGGCAATGGCGACTCCTGGAATAACCGTTGAAGTCCTGTCTTTACGGGATTGGGCTACGATGCCGGCTAAACCGCCGAATAAAGCTATCAATACATCCCATATGGTAGGCGATGTGCGGGCTAAAAGTTCGCTTTGAGTCCCTGATACGGGTGAAAACAGAAAATAGACTGTAGAAACCACGAAAGCAGTCCCTACGGCAAACAGGAAATTGCGTAAAGAACGTTTTAACAGATCGAAGTCGTTGATTCCTAACGATAAACCGAACCCCATAATAGGTCCCATCAGGGGAGATACCAGCATCGCACCGATAATTACGGCGGTAGAATTTACATTCAAGCCGATAGATGCGATGAAAGTAGCGAAAATTAGAATCCATAGATTGGTTCCTTTGAATTCTACGCTTTTTTCAACGTTTTCTACAACCTCTTCTTCCCGGGCTTTATCGCTTTCCAGGTCGAATTTGTCCCGCAGGAATAACAAAATCCTTCTCTTAATATACCTGTTTTGCATTGTTACTGTATGTGATGAACGATAATTCCGGTTTCTTCCGGGGCTGTTTCGTTTTTTTCTCCTTTTCGGTTATTGTATTTTTTTTGTTTTTCTTCTTTGGTATTGTTTCCTTCTATTACGATAACGAATTCGCCTTTTGGGGGATGTGCGGAAAAATGCTCGATTAGTTCTGCTGCAGTTCCCCTTATGGTTTCTTCGAATTTTTTAGTTAACTCCCTCGATATGGAAATTTGAGGGCGATGGAGAAAGATGCTGTCGATCATTTCCAGGGTTTTGATAATTCGGTGCGGGGATTCGTAAAGAATGATGCTCCTCTCTTCCTTGGAAAGTCGTTGCAAAAGAGTTTGTTTCCCTTTTTTTTGAGGGAGAAATCCTTCGAAGCAAAATTTGTCGCAGGGGAAACCGCTATTTATCAAAGCGGGGATTAAAGCGGTCGCTCCCGGCAGCGTTTCTACTTTGATATTGTTTGCGATGCATTCCCGTACCAATAAAAAGCCGGGATCGGATATGCCCGGTGTTCCGGCATCGGAGATTAATGCAATATTCGTTCCGCCGTTTATTTTGTCTAAAATGGTATTTATGATGCCGTGTTCGTTGAATTTATGATAGGCAACGAGCGGTTTTTTGATGTTCAGGTGATTAAGTAAAATTGAAGAGGTACGGGTGTCTTCGGCTAAAATCAAATCGGCTTCTTTTAATACCCGGATAGCCCGTAAAGTGATATCTTCGAGGTTTCCGATAGGTGTGGGAACAATAAAAAGTGTAGCCATATGCTGATTATATCAGTTTGCTTGAAAGGGCATCTGCCAATAGTGCAACGGATTGTTTATCCGATTTGTCGGAAAAATGCTCTTGAAGGTAGAGAATCGCATTGTCGAAATCGTCGAAATCATCGAGTACCTGGATAAGAGCTTCACTGCGAGAAAGGTCTCCATTGAACAAGTCATCGGCAATTTGATGCTTTTGTTCTTCGGAAATTTCCGCAGCCAGCGTATTCTCTTTTACCCCGTGTTCTTTTGTTTCTTCTTCTTCTTCTGGAGCTTGGTATACTATTGTTTCTTCCGTATCGTTTTCGTTCAGTATCAGATAATGGGTTTCTGTTTCGGAAGATTTATCGTTTTCCTGTTTTTCTTCGTTTTGTTCTGCTTCGGATATTTCTTTTTCTATGTTTTCTTTTTCAGGGACAGCATCATTGCCTTCTGCTTCTTGTTCGTAGGTTTGTTCTTTTTCCGATTCCTTTATAAGAGTATTTTCTGAAATTTCTTCTTCGGGGGAATCGTTGTCTTTAACAGATTCTTCAGGGATATTATCGGTTTCCCATGAATCGGAAAGAGTAAAAGAGGTGTTTGTTATATTCTGCTCCTGCTGCTGAAAATCGCAGGAAAGGACCTCTTCATAGATGTTTCTGAGCTTTTCCAATATTAAATCCCGGTCTATTTGGTGCAGTTTGTTGTTATTCAATGAATTACGCACTATTTTTTCCAACTTTCCGATATTGTCCAATACGTTATGTAACATGCCTTTTCCCTGTTTATATTCTTATTAAAGCTAAAGGTAAAAATTTTTTAGTTAATTTATATTATTATTGAATAATTTTTTAACTTTGAATGCCATATAATATTTTGAACAAATTATTAATAAAAATAATATAGAATATAAATGCAATCGAACAAATTAACAAGTAAGATTGGAGTATTTTATGATGGTAATTTCTTTCTTCATACCTCCAATTATTACAATTATATTCATCCGCAAAAACGCCGGTTGAGTATTAACGGTCTTCATCAATTTATCAGGTATAAGGTAGCGGAAGAAGAAGGGATCGATGTAAAGGATTGCCGAATAGTGGAAGCACATTATTTCCGTGGGCGTTTAAATGCTTCAGATGCCTCTCAACGAGGGAATCAATTATATAACGACAGGGTATTCGATGATATTTTAATGTCGGAAGGAGTTTCGACTCATTATTTGCCGCTTCGTAATTTTTTCGGACGGAAAGAGGAGAGAGGAATCGATGTCTGGCTTGCATTGGAAGCATATGAGCTGAGTCTTTTCCGAAAATTGGACGTGGTGGTATTGGTCGCTTCCGATACCGATTATGTGCCGTTGGTGCGTAAATTGTCGTCCATAGGGGTAAAAGTGGTATTGTTAAGCTGGGAATTCGAGTATACCAGCGAAGAAGGGAAAAAAGTAGTAACCAAAACCTCGCATGAGTTATTGAATCTTGTTTCTTATCCGATTCCGATGCACGATTTGATTGTGGCAGGCCTCGATAAGGGCGATGAATTGATCGAAAGCCTTTTTGTGAATGATTTTAAGGAAGGCGGTTCTTTTGAAGGACATAAGGAAATCAGTGAAATATTGAGCTTGAAAAACGGATATGGATTCATTAAATATCCGAATAATAATTTGTTTTTCCATTATCAGAATGTAATCGGCGACTTTACGGAATTGCAGGTGGGCGATACGGTAGAGTTCGTGTTGGATAAGAATTCGGAAAAACAGGATATCGCTAAAAATGTCAGAAAAATAGATCCGGACATCCTGTTGAAGAGTCCTATTTTGGAAGATGATTTCTTTGATTGGAACAATGAGTAAGGGTATTTGGCCGGATATTCGATAGATATTAAGATAAAGTTGAGAAAGGTAACTTTCTCAACTTTATTGTATGATTTTCAGGATTAAAATAATATAACATGCAACAATACCAACAGTTATTGCAACATATTTTAGACCATGGCGTAAAAAAGGAAGACCGTACGGGAACAGGTACTCTCAGCGTTTTTGGTTATCAGATGCGTTTCGACCTGAACAGGGGATTTCCGGTATTGACTACTAAGAAATTGCATTTACGTTCTATTATACACGAGTTGTTGTGGTTTTTAAGCGGAAACACCAATATACAATATCTGCATGACAATAAAGTGACGATTTGGGATGAATGGGCGGATAAAGACGGTAATCTCGGGCCTGTGTACGGACATCAGTGGAGAAGTTGGGACGGGCCGAACGGGCAAGTGATCGACCAGATCGCACAAGTGGTGGAAACGATTAAAAAGAATCCCGATTCCCGCCGTATTATCGTGTCGGCCTGGAATGTTGCGGAGATCGATAAAATGGCGCTTCCTCCTTGCCATGCCCTGTTTCAGTTTTATGTAGCCGACGGGAAACTTTCCTGCCAGCTTTATCAACGCAGTGCGGATGTATTTCTCGGAGTTCCTTTTAATATCGCTTCGTATGCGTTGCTTACCATGATGATTGCCCAGGTGACAGGGCTCGGATGCGGCGAGTTTATCCATACATTGGGAGATGCTCATCTTTATCTGAACCACCTTGATCAGGCGAGGCTGCAATTAACGCGTACACCTCGTCCCTTGCCTGTGATGAAACTGAATAGTGCCGTCAACGACATTTTTGAATTTAAGTATGAAGATTTTGTTCTGGAAGGTTATGATCCTTATCCTTCCATTAAAGCGCCTATTGCCGTATGATAATATCCAATCTTTCTATTATAGTTGCTGTTTCGGAAAATAATGCCATAGGAAAAGACAATAATCTGTTGTGGCATATCAGCGAAGATCTGAAACATTTTAAGGAGATAACGTCCGGGCATTCCGTATTGATGGGAAGAAAGACGTTCGAATCTTTGGGGAAAAAATTGCCGAACAGGCGTAATATCGTGATAACCCGGAATCCGGATTATACGGCGGAAGGGTGTGAAATGGCTTCTTCTTTGGAAGATGCGGTCAGGTTGTGTGCGGGAGAGGAAGAAGTATTCGTTATCGGAGGGGGAGAGATATATCGTCAGGCTATGGATATGGCATCTAAGCTATATCTGACGGTTGTACATAAAGTATATGAAGCGGACACATTTTTCCCGGTTATAGATTCTTCCTGCTGGAAAGAAATATCCCGGGAAGATTTTTCGCATGGAGCTAAATTCGAATACCCTTATTCATTTATTGAGTATTGCAGGAAATAAAGAAAAGCGGAAAATATAAAAAATGAAAGAGAGCACTGAACTTGAAATAAAGTTGTGCTCTCTTTTGTTGACCCACCAGGACTCGAACCTGGAACGACAGAACCAAAATCTGCTGTGTTACCATTACACCATGGGTCAGTCAGAATTGACAGTGCAAATATATTATCAAAAATAATATCTACCAAATATTCGTGTGAAAAAATAGTTGTAGAAAGAGATAATAGAGTGTTGAATAAAGGATTCGAATCTATAAAAAATAAAAAGGCAGTTTTAAGCTGCCTTTTGTAATATGTTGACCTACAAGGACTCGAACCCTGAATAACAGAACCAGAATCTGCTGTGTTACCATTACACCATAGGTCAGTCAGAATTGATGGTGCAAATATAATGAATAAGAAAAAGATAACAAATTTTTTTTATAAATTTATTATAATTTCTTAACCATAACCCGCATTATGGTTCCTTTGTCCAGCTCCGATTCGGCAACGAAAATACGCCCTTTATGGTACTCGTTGATAATCCTTTTGCTGAGGGATAATCCTAATCCCCAGCCTCTGGTTTTGGTAGTATATCCCGGATTGAATATTTTGGAAAAGTTGGATTTGGCAATTCCTTTCCCGGTATCTTTTACATCGATATATATCCATTTATTGTCATCGTAAACGGAGACATCTATGTATCCTTTCCCTTGTAATGCATCTAAGGCGTTTTTTAGTAAATTCTCAATAACCCATTCGAAAAGGGCTTCATTGACAAGGGCTTGTAAAGGAGCGCTTACAGAGGTGTTGTATCGTAATGTTACGTTTTTGGGAATTCGGGTTTTAAAATAGGAAACGGCATTGTTTACCAGTTCGTAAATATTTCGTGGGACCATGGTAGAAGCGGAACCGATTTTTGAGAACCGGTCAACGACTTTCAGCAGCCGGGTAATGTCTTTGCTCATCTCTTCAATAACGAACTGTTCCGTATTTTGGCTTTTCAAGTACTCTATCCAACCTAACAGGGAGGAGGTGGGAGTCCCTAACTGGTGGGCGGTCTCTTTTGCCATGCCGATCCATATCCGGTTTTGTTCGTCCTGTTTTGAGATGCGGAAAGTAATGAAGGCGAACATAATGAAAATCGCTATTACACTGAGTTGGACATAAGGAAAGTAACGCAACATTTTTAGTAATTGCGATTCGTTGTAAAAAATATAAATCCGGTTGTAATTGAAAATATTGACCTCTATGGGATCATTGGAACTGGCCATATCTTCCAGCTCCTTACGGAGTAGTTTCGGATTGTCGATTACTTTTTGCGGAATATTGGAGTATTTCAATACCCGGTAATATTCGTCGGTGACGATGGAAGGAATAGAGGTATTATTGTCTATGATTTCGCCGATTAGTTCATTCAGTCGGTTTTGTTCGGCAGGATTCAGGTTTTCGTCTCCGCCTGCCATGGCCATAGCATGCGACCATAATTGTATTTCATTATGTTCTTTTTGAGCGAGTTCCCGTACGATATAATTCGTAAACATCAGGGAGCATAATCCGATTACCAATCCGATTGAAATATAGATCAGTTTGCGTTTATAACTGGCACTCCGGTTTAAGGTGAATTTCTTTTCTATCATGCCGGGTATGTTTTTTGGTTCGATATGTTCGAAAAACGGTTTGTCGTTGGATATATTCCCAATTAAACAAAGATAACAAAGAAATTGTGAAATCGAGTTCTTCTTTTTGCTCCGGGAGATATTTTTGATTTTTTGTATCTTTACGTCAAATTTTTATCATTGTGAATTCATATCGATCCTTTTCCGATACAGCGGTTTCCGTAAAGAATACCGTTTCTTTGTCGACGGTAGTTCCGGATTGTTCGGTGCGGCCTGTTGAATGGGATTCTTTATTGGATGGGCGTGTTATTCCGGAGGAGGTGGATCTGAAATCGATGTTCGGCAACCGGGCAGAATTCGTTACGGAAACAGGAAAAGAGAGCCGGTTTGAAAAATTATCCGTCCGGCTCGACGGGCATATATACGATACGTCGATAGCATTAGTAATTCTGGTTCTTTATGCATTTATCCTGACTGTATACAGAAATGTGATTCCAGTGATTTTTAATGCGTGGTTTTATCGTTACTCTGCGAATAAAATTATGGAATCGCTCGATATTAATATCGACAGGGTATTCACTTTGTCGAATATTCTGTTTCTTTTTTCTTTGTCGGCATTTTTGTCCAGTTTAGTGAAATATTGGTTTTTCGAGCAATTACCGGAAGGAGTGGGATTCCACCTGTTCTCTTTGATATTGGGAATCGTGATATTGCTTATTCTGTATCGGATTATGATGCAGTATATTGTCCGGTATCTTTCGGGAAGCGAGGCTTTTTTTGCAAAATTGAGATTTTATAACCGCCTTACTTTTACTTTTGGGGCATTGGTATTTACTCCGCTGGTGTTGCTTTGTTGTTTTGTCCCTTCCGGTGTTTTTATTTATTTTAAATATGCCGTTATAGTGGCATTTTTATTGTTGTTCGTCCAATATGCAGTTCAGCAATGCCGATTATTTGTTGAGGAAAAAGTTTCATTTTTGCAATACATTTTATATTTTTGCACCGTTGAAATTATACCGGTCAGCTTTATATTGATATATGCATATAGAAAATTTTTGATTTAGTAATTATTAGTTATTCAATAAATTATATAATAATTTTGGAAGCGCAGGAAAAAGGAAAACCTTTCTTTTCCTTTAATAAAATCAACAGGGATGAATTGATTTGTGCTGAAAAGTAAAAAGTAACACAATAGAAATTATAGATCGATGAAAATAAACAATATCCTTATATCCCAACCAGCACCTGTATCGTATGATAAATCTCCGTTCAACGAGTTGATCGGGAAATATAAGTTGAAGTTGGATTTTATTCCTTTTATAAAAGTAGAAGGGGTTTCTGCAAAAGAATTCAGAGGACAGCGGGTCGATATTTTATCTCATAGTGCGATTATTTTCACCAGCAGGACGACTATCGATAACTTTTTCCGGATATGTGAAGAGACGCGGGTAACTGTTCCGGAAGGGATGAAATATTTTTGTGTTACGGAAGCGATCGCTTTGTATTTGCAGAAGTATATCGTTTATCGGAAAAGAAAAATATTTTTCGGGAAAGGGAGTTTTGCCGATTTGATGGATATTGTGATTAAGCATAAAGAGGAAAAATTTTTGGTAGCCCTTTCAGAACCGCATAAACCGGAAATCCCTAAGGCACTGGATAAAGCGCGTATTAAATATGACAAAGTAATCCTTGCGCGTACCGTAAGCGCCGATTTAAAAGAGAGAGTGGATATTTCCGGCTACGATATGTTGGTTTTCTATTCTCCTGCAGAGATAGTTTCGTTGTCTGCTAATTTCGGAGATAAAATTCCCGAAGGGATAAAAATTGCGGCATTCGGTACGGGGACAGCAAAAGCAGCGATAGCAGCGGGATTCGATGTGAGTGTGTTGGCTCCCACAAAAGAGGCGCCTTCTATGGCTATGGCAATAGATCATTTCATTGCTAAGTATAATAAGGGAGAAAAAATAGATACTGCTTATATTCAGGAGTATATTAAAGAAACTACCGTTATGAATGAGCAGGTGATCGCTAAAGTAAAGGTAAGTTGTAAACCGAAAAAAGGCGTCGCTAAAACGGTGTCGAAAAGCCTTGCTCCAAAGAAAAGATGCGCTGCTGCGGCGACAACGGTAAAGAAGAGCGTGAAAAATACGGCCGTATAATATAAATATCTGCCTTCATGAATAAATGCTTCGGGTTTCCCAAAAGGGAAAAGCTATGCGGTGTAACACGGGTGAGTCATTTATTCCGGGAAGGAGAAAGTTTTTTCGCATTTCCTTTCAAGGTCGTTTATTTAGTCAGCGATTCCATTTCTCAGAGAAATAATAATCCGGAACTGAAAGTACTCTTTTCTGTCGGGAAACGTTATAATAAGAGGGCGGTTGCCCGAAATTTGATTAAACGGCGTTCCCGGGAAGCATTCAGATTGAACAAACACTGTTTTTATGAAAAATTCGGAGCATCCGGAACTTTTTTGACAGGGAGAGAGGTGTGGATGGCGTTGATTTATATATCTAAAAAAGAGGAAGATTTTTTAACCATTCAACATGGAATCGAAAAAACATTGCATATCCTTATCGAGTCGATTGAAAAGCGTGTCGATATTCCTGCCGGTCTTGCTGATTAAGTTTTATCGGTATGCCATATCCCCCATACTTCCTTCTTCTTGCCGTTATATTCCTACCTGTTCCCAGTATGCGTTGGAAGCTTATCGTAAATATGGTTTGTTCAAAGGAACATATCTTACGGTAAAACGGCTGCTATCATGTCATCCGTGGGGAGGCAGCGGTTATGATCCTGTTCCGTGAAAAAGGAGGGAATTAATCGGTAAATAATTAAAGAAATGGGTTGAAATGAGTGGATTCAGAATTGTTTTATTATTATTTGTAGTTTTTGTTTCCGGATTGAATAATCTTTTTGGGCAAAGTGTCCCGGATGCGGAATTGGAACGTGCGGCGATCGGTTATTTTCGGGCGATGACCTCTTTGGATTTCAATGAAGCGAAAAAGTATGTTCAGAAAGATGTTTTTCCGGTAATAGATATGTTGGATTCGATGGCCGACAGGAAAGCCCGGAAAAGGATGAAGGAGATTATTGAAAAGATGCGGGTTTCGGTGGTGGATACCCGGTTGAATGAAAAAGGGGATTCCGCTCAGGTCAGGATACGGGTTTTGAGCGTAACGGGCGATGGTGGAACGGATAGTGCGGAAGAAAATATACAATTTGTCAGGGAAGATGGAAGTTGGAAAGCGGTTATGAAACTAACAGACGATATTTCTTCCGGTGAGAACAGATGATATTTTACGAAGAGATAAAAAAGCTGCAGAAATTTCTGCAGCTTTTTTATTTGGTAATCTTAAAATTTTGCCTGATTATCGGCCGTACAGGCTGTTTTTCAGACAGGGATTATGCTATTCGTTTACCGAGATAGACAGCTCTTTCAGTTGTTCCGGTGCTACTTTTGACGGGGAATCGATCATGGTATCGCGTCCGGAGTTGTTTTTCGGGAATGCGATGTAATCGCGTATCGACTCTGTTCCTCCGAAAATAGAGCACCATCTGTCGAATCCGAAAGCGATTCCTCCATGGGGAGGTGCGCCGTATTTGAAAGCATTGATAAGGAAGCCGAATTGCTTTTCTGCTTCTTCCGGAGTAAATCCGAGGTTTTTGAACATTTGTTGTTGTACTTCGGAATTATGGATACGGATAGAACCGCCTCCGACTTCCACTCCGTTTATTACGAGGTCGTATGCATCTGCACGGACTTTTCCGGGATCTGTTTCAAAAAGCGGCATATCTTCCATTTTGGGAGAGGTAAACGGATGGTGCATGGCAAAATAACGCCCTGTTTCTTCGTCCCATTCCAGCAACGGGAAGTCGATGACCCACAAAGGAGCGTATTGGTTGTTATCCCGCAACCCTAATTGGTTTCCCATCTCTAAACGTAATTCACAGAGAGCTCCTAATGTTTTCTTCTTATCTCCGGAGAGGAGCAGCACTAAATCACCCGGTTTTGCTCCGGTTTTCTGAGCGATTTTCGCAAGGTCGTCTGCTGAATAAAACTTGTCTACACTCGACTTATAAGAACCGTCTTCCTCACATTTGATATAAACCATTCCTTTGGCTCCTATTTGAGGGCGTTTGACGAATTCTGTCAGGGCATCCAATTGTTTGCGGGTGTAACCGGCACAACCTTCTGCGCAAATTGCTCCGATATATTCAGCGCTGTCGAAAACAACGAAGTTCCGCCCTTTGGTTTCATCGGTTACATTGCAGATGTGCATTCCGAACCGCAGGTCCGGTTTGTCGCATCCGTATCGTTCCATCGCTTCTGCATAGGTTATGCGCGGGAAGTTTTCGGAAAAATCGATGCCTTTGACCCGTTTAAACAGATGTTTGACCAATCCTTCGAATGTTTCCAACACGTCATCCCGTTCCACAAATGACATTTCACAGTCTATTTGGGTAAATTCGGGTTGGCGGTCTGCGCGTAGGTCTTCATCGCGGAAACAGCGTACAATCTGAAAATAGCGATCGTAACCCGATACCATTAATAATTGTTTGAATGTTTGCGGAGATTGCGGAAGGGCATAAAATTCTCCAGGATTCATTCGGGAAGGAACAATGAAGTCACGGGCGCCTTCCGGGGTCGATTTGATAAGATAAGGGGTTTCGATTTCTAAAAAATTCAGAGAATCGAGATAATTCCGTATCTCTTTGGCCATTTTATGGCGCAGTATCATTGCATTTTTCAGCGGGTTGCGGCGCAGGTCCAGGAACCGGTAACGCATGCGGAGCTCGTCTCCTCCGTCGCTGTTGTCTTCTATGGTAAAAGGAGGTACTTCCGAAGAGCTCAATATCTGTAATCCGGTTACAATTATTTCGATTTCTCCGGTTGCTATTTTATTGTTCTTTGCACTTCGTTCGGTTACCTTTCCGGTAGCTTGAATTACAAATTCACGTCCCAGTTTTCCGGCGGTTTCTTTTACGTCGGCCGGGGAGTGTTCTTCAATAACTAATTGAGTAATCCCGTATCTGTCCCTCAGGTCGATGAAAGTCATGGCTCCGAGCGAGCGTATTTTTTGTACCCAGCCTGATAGGGTTACCGTTTCCCCTGCATTTTGTATGCGAAGTTCCCCGCATGTGTGCGTCCTGTACATTTTTATCCGAATTTGATTAACTTTATAAATTAAATGGTAATCTTTGTGTTGAAAAAGCTCTGTAAAAGTAACAATTTTTTCGGAAAGCACACTTATCCGGAGCTGTTTCGGAAATCGGGGATGAATGGAAAATAAAATGTAACACTATTGTCATAGCATGTTTTATGGATGAACAAACGGATATACGGTTTATGAAGCTCGCTTTGGAGGAAGCGAAAAAAGCTTTTGATAAAGGAGAAGTCCCTATCGGGGCGGTTGTCGCAGCAAAAGGGAAAGTTATTGCTCGGGGGCATAATCTTACGGAAACGTTGGCGGATGCTACTGCACATGCTGAGATGCAGGTAATCACTTCGGCGGCTTCTGCTTTGGGAGGGAAATATTTGAAAGGATGTACGTTGTATGTGACGGTAGAACCTTGTCCGATGTGTGCTTCGGCTTGTTATTGGTGTCAGGTGGAGAGGATTGTCTATGGTGCGTCCGATTCCAAAAGGGGATATAGTGTTGCGGGAGCAAATTTGTTGCATCCTAAAACGGAAGTTACAGCGGGGGTAATGGCAGAGGAGTGCGGAGAGCTGATGAAAGATTTTTTTAAAAAATTAAGGGGATAATTTATGTTGGATGAGGTTGCATTATCTTTTGTTCCGCTTCAGCCGAATGTCGTATTGCATTTACTGGAATGTTTCGGTTCTGCCAGAGCAATATTGCATGCTACGAAAGATGAGCTGACTGTTGAAGCCGGCTTAAAAGAGCAGGTGGCGGAACGAATTGCGGATAGCCGTACGAGAGAACGGGCTGAACAGGAGTTGGCATTTGCAGAAAAGTACGGAATACGTATTATTCCTTATGGAAGTGCGGAATATCCGCGGAATTTGGAGTATTGTTCGGATGCTCCGGGATTGTTGTATGTGAAGGGGGATATTGATTTTAACCGGGATCGGTATAAGTGGGTTGCCGTTGTAGGGACAAGGAAGATGACTTCTTCCGGAATAGCTGCTTGTGAAAAGATGATTACGCAGATAGCGGAGCATCATCCCGATTGTGTTATTGTAAGCGGATTGGCTTATGGAATAGATAGTGTGGCTCATCGGGCGGCGATGGAGAACGGATTGAAGACGGTTGCTGTTGTCGCTCATGGATTGGACACGCTTTATCCTGCCCGCCACAGGGAGTTGGCCAAAGAGATTGTAAGGAGAGGGGGAGCTATCGTGACGGAATATCCTTCCAAGACAATTATGAATCGGGCCTATTTTTTAGCCCGGAACAGAATTATGGCGGGGATTTCCGTAGGGACGGTCGTGGTAGAGTCTCCTAAGAAAGGAGGAGCTTTGGTAACGGCGGATATTGCCGACAGTTATGGCCGGGAAGTATTTGCATTTCCGGGACGTATGACAGATAGAACATTTGAAGGGTGTAATCTTCTGATAAAATCGAATAAAGCGAATTTGTTGGATGATATAACCGATCTGGAATATATATTAAAGTGGAAAAGAGAAAATGCCGGGGTACGGAAAGAGTTTAATCTTTCCCTTATGGAACAGGAACAGTTGATATACGATTGTTTCGGGGAGGAAGGTATGGAAATTTCAAGGGAGGAGATTATCGAAAGGACGGCTTTGCCTCCTTCGGAGGTCATGGCTTTGTTGACAGGCCTCGAGATAAACGGGATTATCAAGTCGGTAAAAGGAATGATGTATATAAAATTAAGATAGATAATATATATATGTATATAGATACTCATACACATCTTTTTGATGAAGTGTTCGATACCGATCGGGATGAAGTGATCGCGCGGGCTTTGGAAGCCGGAGTGGAGAAGATGGTGTTTCCTGCTATTGATTCGGGTAGTCACGGACGGTTGATAAAGGCGGTACAGGCATATAACGGTTGTTATGCGGCGATGGGATTGCATCCTACTTCGGTGAATGATAATCCGGAATATAAAAAGGAGTTGCAGATTGTCCGTAATTATTTGGAGAGTATGCCGGTGCGGTTTGTCGCTGTCGGTGAGGTAGGATTGGATCTTTATTGGAGCAAAAATTTTTTGAGGGAGCAGGAAGAAGTATTGGAGACACAGATAGAATGGGCGATAGAATACGGACTGCCTCTTATTTTCCATACGCGTGATGCATTTCCTGAAATGATTGCCCGGATAAAAAATTATCCGGGACTGAGCGGTGTTTTTCATGGTTTCAGCGGGACAATCGAAGAGTATGGGATTCTTAAAGGGATGGGGAATTTTAAATTCGGGATCGGAGGAGTCCTGACATTTAAAAAATCTTTTTTGCCGGAAGTGGTAAAAGAGATGGATTTGGCCGATATCCTTTTGGAAACGGATGCCCCTTATCTTACGCCGGTACCTTATCGGGGAAAGAGAAATGAAAGTTCTTATATCCCTTTTATTGCGGAACGGATTGCACAAATAAAAAAAATAGAGGTCGAAACAGTGGCCGATGCCACAGCGGATAATGCCGAAAAATTATTCGGGTTATAATTGGTCTCTGGAATAGGATGTTTTAGGGCTTGTCCGATAGAAAAAACCTTGTTATTAGGTTTTGATAATTGGAGAAATATTCGTTATTTCGCACTATCAGAAATTGGAAGATGAAAAGGAAAGTCTTAAAAACGGACGAAAGAAGAACAGATTTGTCAGGTATGGATACATCGGTATTGATTATATATACGGGGGGGACTATCGGGATGAAGACCAATCCGGAAACGGGTTCTTTGGCTCCTTTTAATTTTGAACAGATAGAACAGGAAGTTCCGGAGCTGAAAAAATTCGGAATAAAGATAGATACTTTTACTTTCGATCCGATTATCGATTCATCCAATGTAAAACCGGAACAATGGTGTGAATTGGCGTCCATTATTAAGAAAAATTATCATGCTTATGATGGCTTTGTGGTGTTGCATGGTACCGATACGATGGCTTATACCGCTTCGGCAGTCAGCTTTATGATGCAAAATCTGGACAAGCCGATTATTTTTACGGGAAGCCAGATTCCGATCGGCGTGTTGAGGACAGACGGAAAAGAAAATCTGATTACGGCGGCGGAAATTGCCGCAGCCAAAGAAAACGGCAAATCGATTGTTCCGGAAGTGTGTATTTATTTTGAGAATAATCTTTTCCGGGCAAACCGTACAAGCAAATATAATGCAGACCATTTCAGTGCATTCCGTTCATATAATTATCCCCCTTTGGCCGAAGCGGGAATAGATATCCATTACAATTATCCTTATATTCGTAAGGTAGATGCATTTCTGCCTTCTTTCGATGTGGCTGCTTCACTGTGCAGTGATGTAGTAGTGATAAAATTGTTTCCGGGAATTACCGAACAGACTTTGCATACTATTCTAAGCCTTTCCCATATTAAAGGGGTCGTGCTTGAAACGTACGGTTCGGGGAATGCTCCCATGTACGATTGGTTTATCAATGAATTGAAGGAAGCGATTGATAAGGGAGTGATCGTTTTGAACGTGACACAGTGTTCCGTAGGTACCGTTAATATGGATTTATATGATACGGGAAAAGAGTTGAGTCGGATAGGAGTGATTAACGGGCGCGATATTACTACGGAAGCGGCTGTAACCAAGTTGATGTATGTGTTGGGGCAGAATTTTACACGGGTTCAGATTATCAACCATTTAACACATGCAATCAGAGGGGAAATGACAGATTTTTAAAATAAAAAGTTGAACTTATTATTTTTTTGTATATATTGCACCCCGTTATCGCTTAAATAAAAGGAAGAAATAATACGGTAATTCTGTGATAATGTAAGGAAAAATGATAATTTTTCTTTCAGATATGGAGTTTATAAATGGAAAAAGGGAGAAATTATGAGTAGAGGGATGTTAAATTATTTCTTTTTGTGAAGCATAAATGTGTTATTTTTAACAAAAAAGTGCGTTTGGAATAAAAAAAGTGATAATAAATATAAAATTAACTTGAAAAACCGTACGATATAAAATATAAAATCGTATCTTTGCTTAATATAATTAAAAAAAAACGAACAAAATATTAATTAAAAGAAGTACTAATTCAAAACAAGTGTTTTTATTATGAAAAAACTTTTTGCAATCTTGACAGTTGTAGGTGTTATGACCTTTTCGACTGCAACAGTTTTCGCTCAAAGTGAAGAAACAACAGCTCAAACAGAGCAAACTGTTAGCGATCCGGAAACAGACGTTGAAGGTGTTCCGATGCACCAAATGCTTAAGAAACAATTCCTCGATGGTGGTGCTGCGTGGATGGCTCCGATCTTGTTGTGTTTGGTTCTTGGTTTGGCGATAGTTATCGAACGTGTTATTTATCTTAACCTTGCAACTGTTAACACAAAGAAACTTTTATCTAAAGTAGAAGATGCGTTGAATACAGGTGGTGTTGAAGCTGCTAAAGGTGTTTGCCGTAACACTCGTGGTCCGGTAGCAAGTATTTTCTACCAAGGTCTTGATCGTTTTAACGAAGGTTTGGATGTAGCTGAAAAATCAGTTGTATCTTACGGTTCAGTTCAGATGGGGCTTTTGGAAAGCGGTCTTTCTTGGATTTCTTTGTTCATCGCACTTTCTCCTATGTTAGGATTTATGGGTACTGTGGTTGGTATGATCCAGGCATTCGATTCAATCGAAGCTGCTGGTGACGTTTCTCCTGCATTGGTTGCCGGTGGTATCAAAGTGGCTTTGTTGACAACCGTAGGTGGTCTTATCGCTGCAGTTATTCTTCAGTTGTTCTACAACTACCTTCTTGCAAAAATCGATGGTTTAGTTATCAGCATGGAAGACTCTTCTATCTCTTTGATGGATATTCTTACCAAATACAGCAGAAAAAACTAATTCGTCTCAACGGGTATAATAAGTAATTATTTATACCGAATCAATTAAAACAGAAAAAGATGAAATATTTATCAATTATTAGATATGCATTAATTGTAATATCGGTATTGGTTATCTTGATACCTTTTGCAACACAAACAGGGGCTCAACCTAATGTCGATGTGATGTTGAGGTGGACCTATGTGATATTGGGTGTTGCAGTAGTAGCTACGATCGTTCTGCCGTTATTCAATTTAGCAAAGAATCCGAAAGGAGCAATGCGTTCTCTGATAGGTATGGCTATCGTTGTGGTAATCTTGCTTATTGCATATGCTGCTTCAGATGCTACACCTGTTGTTACCCCTACAAGAGTATATGATAATGTAGCAGAACTTAAATTGAGTGATACAGGGTTGTTTACCACTTATGCTGCTCTTGGTATTACATTATTGAGCATATTTGCTACAGAAGTATATAAATTTTTTAAATAGCGAAACAATTTCTTTCGACAGAAAGAATTAATCTCTTAAATTAAATGGCTAAAAAAGTACAGGAAATAAATGCAGGCTCAATGGCCGATATTGCATTCTTGCTGTTGATTTTTTATCTGGTTTCTACGACTATGAATGTCGACTCCGGTTTGCAACGTATGTTGCCGCCGATGGCTGACCCGAATAATACGCAGACGAACCAGGTCAACAAGCGAAATACAATGTTGGTGTTTGTGGATGCAAACGATAACCTGATGGTACAGATGGAGCGTATTACATTGGCCCAGTTGAAAGATAAAACGAAAGAGTTTATCTTGAACCCCAATAATGATCCAGAAATGCCGGAAAAAGAGGTTATTAACATTGACCTAATAGGAGATTATGAAGTAGGAAAGGGAATTGTTTCACTTCAAAATGACCGTGCTACAAGTTACGATATGTATATTAAAGTACAGAACGAGTTGGTTCGTGCATTTAATGAAATTCGTGATGATGTATCCATAAGTTATTTTGGTAAAAATTTTGCAGACCTTTCTGAAGAGGAACGCGAAGCAGTACAAGAAGCTGTTCCTATGCGAATCTCCGAAGCTGAACCACGTGATATGACAGGAGGAAAATAATATGGCAGTAATTAGAAAAAAAGAGAAAAAAGAAACTCCGGCACTTTCGACGTCTTCTCTTCCTGATATCATCTTCATGTTGTTGTTCTATTTTATGACCACAACAGTGATGCGTGAAGTAGAACTTAAAGTTCAGGTAAAATTACCTGAAGCGACTGAAGTTCAAAAATTGGAAAAGAAATCATTGGTAAGCTACATCTATATTGGTTCTCCAACAAGAGCGTTAGCTGCTCAATGGGGTGACGCTCCCCGTTTGCAATTGAATGATGCTTTCCGTACTCAATCCGAGATTTTGGACTTTATCGCGGCAGAACGTGAAAAATTGAGCGAAGCAGACAGACCTTTTATGACAGTGAACTTAAAAGGTGACAAAGATGTCCGTATGGGTATCATAACTGATGTTAAGCAAGAGCTTAGAAGAGCAAATGCATTGAAGATTAGTTATGCTGCTATTAAGGTAATGAGATCCGATAATTATTAATATTTTTAATTCTATAAAAAGAACAGGGTAGCAGACCGCTACCCTGTTCTTTTTATAGTTTCCTATACAGATAATTTTTACCGGAGATAGTCGGAGAATGAAAAAAAACGTTTATATTTATGCCTGTGATTAAAATAGGCAGAATTATATCGAAATTTAATAATATGCTGATTGTTGCTTATATTATTTAACTGTTCGGTATAAAACAATAAAGAATTTAAATAAAATTATTAACTTTGTTTCAGTTTTTATAATATTACACAACAATCGGGAAGTATTGTACGTTGTACATTTATAAATGGGGACAGTAGTAGCGTTTCTTGCTTTTTCACTGACTTTAGAAAGAACAAACATAACTAATAAAAAAATACAATTAAAAAAGAATTACGTAGAGATGAAAAAAGGAAGAATTGTTTTATTATTAGCTGCTTCGCTGATGTTTACCGGCGTTGCTTCTGCTCAGACTGCAGATGATGTTATTAATAAATTTAATGAGGCAGCAGCTTTGCTGAATGCAAAGAATTATGCAGAGGCTGTTCCTGTTTTGGAACAGACAGTAGAATTGGCTACCGCTTCTACCGATGAAGGAGTTGCTGAAACTTTGGCTGAAACTCAGAAACAGTTGGCAAATGCATATTTGAATTGGGGACGTACTTTAGCTTCAGGCGGAGATATGGATAATGCGCTTCCTAAATTTGAAAAAGCATTGGAATTGGCAGAATCTTACAATCCGGCTAATGTGGCTGTTGCTAAGAGAATGATTGTTACCGTGTATAATATACAAGGCGGGCAACAGGTAAATGCAGGTAATTATGCAGGTGCAGCAGAGATATATTCTAAAGCGCTGACAGTGGATCCAAATAATGGTGAAATCGGTTTGCTTGCAGCTCAATGTTATGCACAGGCAGGAGATCTTGCAAAAGCAGGTGAGATTTATGAAAAATTGGTTGCTGCTGGAAATGCAAAAGCAAAAGAAGCTTATGCTATCGACCTTTTATCTACAGCGGTAAAAGCAGAAAACTTTGAAGATGCAAATGCAGCATTGCAGAAAATTTTCTCTTTCGATCCGACCAATGCACAAGCATTGTTAGCTTACATTCAGACAGCTAATAATTATAAAAAATATGATGAAGTAATTGCTAAAGCTGAAGAAGCTGCAGCTGCTCAGACAGATGAAGCGAAGAAATCCGATATTTATTTCTTGCAGGCAATTGCATATCAAACAAAAGAAGATAAAGCAAATGCTATTGCTGCTTACAAAAAAGTAACTGCCGGTGATAATGCTGCTACTGCAAAAACTCAAATTGAAGCATTAAGCAAATAGATTGAATAAGTTTAAAAACTATTAAAGAGGAGAGGCTAAATGCCCCTCCTCTTTTTATTTGTTTTTGATGAAAATTTCTTCCGATTGATTTCTGAAAATTATTTCGATTTTTGGCTCAGGTGCTTTTGTTATATGTTACAATATTTTCAATAGGATATAGTTTTCGGTTAACCTGTCAAAAGGAGGTGAATAAATTTTGAATGTACTTTTTGCTTATAGATGGAGCAATTTGGAGAAAGTAGAAACGAAAGGTTATCATTATAGAAAAAATGATATGGGGTGTTTCTTCGTACTACCTTTTCATAAAGCACGGAAAAGAGCACGGATGAAAAAAGAAAGCGGTGGTTTTTATAGAATAATATGTGCTGCCGTTATTGCCACCACGATTGCCGCAAAATAAATCGTTATCATTTTTTTCCAATACAGGGGATGTTCGCGGAGTTCTTTTTTGACTTCCTTGCGTATTTTTTCTTCTTTCCCGTCGAACCCGAAATTCAGAGGAATTGCCATTCCCAAAAATGCCCAGCCCCACAGGGTGTAAACGATGATTTCCTCCCACGTATGTTCTATGTGCATATATCCGTTTTTCTCCGGTGCTGCCAGTGTCGTGCCGATCAGCAGAAAGAGTTCGGGCAGAATAGTTACGACGTATGTCCGCCGTTCGATCCATTTGTATTTTTTCTTGCGTTGCCAGTCGTAAAAGCGGATGTAGATGATTTTGTGGATCATCGTTACAATCCGAAAGAGACGGCGTATGGGAAAGAGTATGTTCATGCGGTTGTCAAAAAAATATTCCTTTCATATGTCCATTCCCAATGCATCATACCGAACAACCAGAACAGCAGCAAGCTGCTAACTATCGGATGATCGTATTTCGGATGGATATGTGCCCATTCGTATATTCTTTCTAAATATTTGTCCGATGGTTTGCTCATTTTTGTTTTTAATAAAATATGATATTGGAGCTTAATATCAAAATATCGATATTAATGAGTTTTAGTAGAAGTCGGTGCCGGAAATTTATCCGCTTCTCATTGTCTGAGGAGAGGAAACTTGTCCGAAAGATTGAGGTTTTTATTTTCCTTTTTTGATATACAAAACCTTTTTGGTTTGAAAAAAATCTTCCTTGAAAAGCGTACTTATATCGGTAAGAGTTATTTCTTGTATATTTTTTATGCCTTTTATTCCTGTACTTATCTCTTCGGAGAGGTCGCCTCCTTTAAGGTATAAAATTCCTCTGCCGTCACCGCCTTTTATTTTGTTCCATGACCATTGCATGAATGTTTTGAGCTCTGTTACAGCTCTGGATACGATATAATCTGTTTTGAATTCGATGTTTTCTGCACGGCAATGGAATGTTTCGATATTATCGAGATTCAGGTCTTTGGCGATATTCTGGACTACAAGAATCTTTTTGCCGATAGAATCGACCATTTTAAAGTGGACTTCGGGAAATAATACGGCAAGTGGAATTCCGGGAAAGCCTCCTCCGCAGCCTAAGTCCATCACAATACTTCCGGAAGGGAAAGAGTGTACTTTCGCTATGGCTAAGGAATGAAGAATATGGTTGATATATAAATTGTCTATATCCTTACGGGAAATGACGTTTATACGTTCGTTCCAATACGAGTATAAATCGTACATCTGTTCTATCTGGGTATGTTGTTTCCGGGTGAGGTTCGGAAAGTATTTATATATAATCTCCGGCATGGGAAAATTTTAATGTTTTTTCAATATTTTGTTGAGTTGTTCTTTGGCGCGAAATAACCTTATTTTTACGGTCCCGATAGGAATGTTGAGTTCTTCGGCTATCTCTTCGTAACTTAGTCCTAAATAGTATCTCATTTCGATTATTGTGCGGTAATTCACACTGAGATTTTCTATCTCCGCTTCGATTTCTTTTTTCCGCTCTTTAAGCATGATCAACTCTTCCGGATTATCGCCGATAATATCGTTCGCTAGTCCGCTATCGATTAATAAAAGGCTTCCTCTGTCCCCTTTTTTGCGGACATAATCGATAAAAGTATTTTTGGCAATAACGATAAGCCATTGTGTGAAGGTATATTGTGAATTGTATTTTTCTAAATTCAGAAAAGCTTTGATAAATGTTTCCTGAAGCAGATCATTGGCATCGAATTCACTGCCGCTGAGTTTGATAAGAAAAGCCTTGACTGCTTCTTTGTGAATATTGAATAATTTTTCAAAAGCAGCCTGGTCGCCGGCGAGTGATTTGTTTATCAGTTGCAGTTCCGTATTTTTGGTTATAGCCATAAATCTTTGCTTGGGGATATGTTTCTGCTCAGGCTTAATATTAATTGGTCGAAAGGAGCGAATATATCGTATAATAAGTAAGTAATATAAGGAATTTTTTCTCCTGTACGGCTCGATAATTTTTTAAGTGTCAATACGATTGTTACGATCTTAATTAAGATAAGAGTTGCTGCAGCTATCCAAAAAATAGGTGTCTGCAAGATTAATAGGGTTAAGGTACTGAGCCAGAAAAACAGCTTTCCGTATGTTTCTGTTCGTATATAGAATTTTACGGATGCAGGGTAATATCTGAAAGTATAAGTTTCGAATTTCCTGCAGTTATACCAATTTCGGAAATTCCATCCCTCGGTATTGATAACGGTTACGGCTTTGGGATTGAGGATGACATTCGTGTCGGCCGATTTCCTGATTTGTTGTATGAAGAGGTCGTTTTCCCCGCTGTTAAGCCTTAAATAACGGTTGAATCCTTTGCTGTTAAAAAACAGTTCAGCGTTATATCCCATGTTGCAACCGGATAATTTGTAAGGTTTCCCTTCCAATGCCCGTGATAGCGACAGTAAGGACGATACGATATTTACGGTACGGGCGAATCTGTTCGTGAATCCTGGTGTATGACTTATACAGGTGTAGCCTGTTACGAGGCTTTTTTTGTTTGTGAATCCGTAAGCCATATAATTCAGCCATTCGTTGCTGATAGGGGCGCTTTTCGGTTCTGTAATCAGGATATTATCGAATTTTGCCGCTTTAATACCGATGGTGAGGGCCAATTTGTGGGTATGTTTGAAACTGCGGTCTTTTTTTATAGTAGTGACATATAAGTTGTCGTACCGTTCTTCCAGCTCTTTTAATGAATCTATCGTTTGTTCTAAATCGGGGGTGTCGTTCACTACCACGACTTCGTAATCATTATCGTATTCCTGGGAAAGCAATAAAGGAAGAGTATTGTCGATATAATCCGTTTCATCTTTGATTACAACAACGATAGAAATAGGGTCAGCGTATATCTCTCCTATCTTTTGTATCTTTTTTGAATGTTTGTGCCGTACCGTCCGTTGAAAAAGGTATAAGTAGTAATATAGAAAAATAAGGAACGAAACCGCCATAACGGATACGAGCCCGAGTTCCAACGGGGTATATAGTGCTAATAAATTTTCCAACATATAAAATTGTAAAACGACACGAATACAAAAATATGTAATTTAATTCGATTTCCTATGAATTTTCTGCACTGAAAAACAGAAAAGGAAAGAAGTAGGATAGGAAAAGAAACGGAGATAATTTCCCGGATATTTTATTTCTCTATTTAAGAGAAAAGAGTTTATCTTTGTTCCGTTTGAATGGTAAATGCTATGGATTTAAAAGGGATTGACCTGACATCCGGGGTTAAGCGGGTGGTAGATAAATGTTTGAGTTGGGAACGCCTTTCGGAGGAGGATGCTGTTTTATTGTATCGTGAGGCTCCGTTGTTTTTATTGTCGCAGCTTGCATTACGGGTAAAACGGGCGATAAGTGGAAATGAAATTTATTATAATAAGAATTTTCATATCGAACCGACCAATATCTGTACCTATAATTGCAAATTTTGCTCATACCGGAAACGGGCATCGGATAAGGAGGCGTGGGATATGAGTATGGAAGAGATCAGCCGCTATATAGATGAACATGGAAACGATGCCGTTACCGAGGTGCATCTGGTGGGAGGCGTCAATCCTTCGCATACATTGGAACGGTACGGGCAGATTATCGGAATGGTGAAAAAGAAGTTGCCGCATGTGGCTGTGAAAGGATTTTCTGCGATAGAACATATTTATATGATAGAAAAGGCGGGTTTGGGTTATAAAGAAGGATTGAAGCGGTTGATGGAGTGCGGGATGGATACCATTACAGGCGGTGGAGCGGAGATTTTCTGCGATAAGATACGTTCCCGGATATGCCCGGATAAACCGGGTACGGACAAATGGCTCGCACTTCACAGGGCTGCCCATGAATTGGGAATGAAAACCAATGCGACAATGCTTTACGGTCATATAGAACAAATAGAAGACCGGGTAGATCATCTGGCAAAATTGCGGGCTTTGCAGGATGAAACGGACGGATTCAATGCGTTTATTCCGTTAAAATACCGGAATAAAAATAATTCGATGTCTTATTTGTCGGAATGTTCGATAATAGAGGATTTAAAAACATTGGCTATTAGCCGTCTGTTTTGGGATAATGTGCCTCATATAAAAGCTTATTGGCCGATGTACGGTAAACAGATTACCGAATTGGCATTGCTTTTCGGAGCGGACGATATCGACGGAACCGTTCAGGATACGACCCGGATATATACTATGGCAGGAGTAAATGACCGGGCTATGGATGAGGAAGAATTGCGCCGAATGGTCGTTTCCGCGGGATTCGTTCCGGTAGAAAGAGATACTTTTTACAGGAAGGTAGGGAGGTAATACGGTGATAACTCGGAAATTGTTATATTTGCGCAAATAAACCTTTCATAGCATGCAGAAAAAGAAAGAATTAAAATACAGAATCATCGATACGTTTAAAAATAATTTCTTAGTGAGAAATATCGTATTGGCGATTTCGATTTTTATCATTTTATTGGTGGCTGCTAATATATTGCTCGCCGTTATTACCCGTCATGGACAGAAATATCAGGTTCCCGACTTTAGCGGTATGACTTTGCAGGAGGCTCGGAACAAGTCGAAAGAGTATAGGTTGCGTCTTGAGGTAATCGACTCGTTGTACGTTCCTGCGAAACCGAAAGGCATTATATTGGAACAATATCCGAAAGCGGGAAGCGATGTAAAATCCAAGCGGCGGGTGTTTTTGACGACTAATACGTTCCGCCCGAAAATGATACCCCTTCCTTATGTAACCGGTTTTTCTTTGCGTCAGGCGAAAAATAAATTGATCGGGGCCGGATTCGTGATAGACCGGTTGATTTATAAATCCGATTTGGCAACGAATAATATATTGGAACAGCAATACAATGGAAAAATCGTTTCTCCTCAATCCGATATTATGGGAGAGGTAGGTTCTGCCGTTACATTGGTCGTGGGCTTGAATCCTGTCGATCCCGATCCTGTTGTTCCGGGAGTGATCGGTTTGACGGTAGATCAGGCGAAGAATAAAATATGGGAATCGGGATTCAATGTCGGGAATATCGATTTCGATGAGGGGGTCGATACGGAAAATATGAAAGAAGCGAGGGTCTATTCCCAGTCGCTTGGAAAGTTGACGCATGCCATGTATGGCCGGTCTATATCGCTCAAACTTACATTCGATGACAAAAAAGTAGAGAAAGGAGCTGCAGAAGCGGAAAAAGCGGCGGAAGAGTATCGTAAAGAGTATGAAGAAAAGATGAGAGAAGAGCTTGAGGGAGGAGTTGCCGATTCAATGCTTCAGATGATTCCTTAACAAGTTATTATATTGCAGGGAATGATAGAAGATGACGATTATACGGAGGAAGAGGTTGCCTCGGAGGAAGAAGACGAATTATACGAGCATTATTCCGTAATTGCGGATAAAGGGCAGGCGTTGTTGAGAATAGACAAGTTCCTGACTAACCGGATGGAAAATACATCGCGGAACCGTATTCAGACGGCGGCCGATGCAGGAAATATTCTGGTAAACGGAGTGCCTGTAAAATCGAATTATAAGGTTAAACCTCTCGATAAGATATCGATTGTATTGCCTTATCCGGTTCGGAAAGTTGAGATTCTGCCGGAGGATATTCCGCTCGATATCGTTTATGAAGACGACGATATTATCATTGTGAATAAAAAAGCGGGAATGGTAGTACATCCGGGGCATGGTAACTATACCGGTACATTGGTGAATGCCCTGACCTGGCATCTGAAAGATTTACCGTTGTTTCAGAATGGAGATATGCGTGCAGGATTGGTTCACCGGATCGATAAAAATACGTCGGGTATTTTGGTAATAGCTAAAAATGAACGGGCGCATGCAGAGTTGGCTAAGCAATTTTACGACCATACGATTGACCGTACTTATGTCGCTTTGGTGTGGGGAAATATGCCGGAGGATGAGGGAACTATTACGGGACATATTGCCCGTAGTACGAAAGACCGTCTGAAAATGGCTGTTTATCCGGAAGGAAATATCGGGAAACATGCTGTAACTCATTATAAGGTATTGAAACGGTTAGGGTATGTGAATCTGATAGAATGTAAGTTGGAAACGGGACGGACGCACCAGATAAGGGTGCATATGGAATATATCGGGCATCCGCTTTTTAACGATGAACGTTATGGAGGCGATCAGATATTGAAAGGAACGACTTTTACCAAATACAAGCAGTTCGTGGCGAATTGTTTTGCATTGATGCCCCGGCATGCGTTGCATGCGAAAAGTTTAGGTTTCGTTCATCCTCGTACGAAAGAACGGGTATTTTTCGATTCCGAACTGCCGGAAGATATGGCTATTGTAATAGAAAAATGGGAACGTTATGCTGCCGGAAGCGGGCAGGAAGATTAGAAGGCCGGTTTCCCGGTTTTTATCAGCTTGGGAAAATTGTTGAAAACAGTTTTAGTATTTGGGAAAGTATGATATATTATAAAACAGAAGGCTGCTTTTTAGGCAGCCTTCTGTTATTTTCTTTTATGAAAAATTAAACAGTCATAATTTCTTTTTCTTTGTCCGCCAAAACGGTATCTATTTTCTTCGTGAATTTATCGGTTAATTTCTGAATTTCTGTTTCGCAGTCTTTAGCTGCATCTTCCGGCATTCCGTCTTTTTGAGCTTTTTTTACGGTTTCAATAGCTTCACGGCGGGTGTTTCTGAGGCTTACTTTGGCATTTTCTCCTTCGGTTTTGACCTGTTTTACCAATTGTTTACGCCGTTCCTCCGTAAGGGGAGGCATGGTAAGACGGATTTGTTCACCGTTGTTAGAAGGAGTGATGCCGATATTCGCTACCAAAATCGCTTTTTCGATTACACTAAGCATTTTTTTGTCCCATGGTTGGATGAGTACTGTTTTGGCATCGGGAACGGTTACGCTTGATACCTGGTTGATGGGCATCATTGTTCCGTAGCTTTCAACGGTAATTCCGTTCAGTATATTGATGCTTGCTTTTCCTGCCCGGATATTCAGAAGTGCATCTTCGAGGTGGGAAATGCTTTTCTGCATTTTCGTTTCTAAAGCCGATAATATTTCTTTTGAGTCTGCCATGGTTATTAAATATTTTAGATAAATAATGTTTTTATTCTTTTACGATGGTTCCAATGTGTTCTCCGTTGATTACTTTCATGAGATTACCGGGCGTGTCCATATCGAATACGATGATAGGGAGATGGTTTTCTTTGCAGAGCGTGAATGCAGTCATATCCATTACCTTCAGGTTCCGGTTATATACTTCGTCGAATGTCAGTTCCGGCAGTTTTACTGCGGAAGGGTCTTTTTCGGGGTCTGCGGTGTATATACCGTCGACACGTGTTCCTTTGAACAGAACGTCCGCTTCTGTTTCCACTCCTCTCAGAGCCGAGGCCGTATCGGTCGTGAAAAAAGGGTTTCCCGTTCCGCCGGCAATGATGACGACATACCCTTCTTTCATCGCTTCTACAGCTTTGTCTTTAGAATATATCTCTCCGACCGGAGCCATGTCGATACTGGTCATTACTTTGGCTTTAACCCCGTGGTTTTGTAATGCCGATTGAAGGGCTAGCGAGTTAATGACGGTTGCCAGCATACCCATCTGGTCGCCTTTTACCCGGTCGAAACCTTTGCCGGCGCCTGTGAGCCCGCGGAAAATATTTCCCCCTCCTATAACGATTCCTATCTGTACTTTTTGCGAAACGGCTTCTTTAATTTGCGAAGCATAGCTTTCCAATACCCTGGTGTTAATGCCGTATTTGTCGTTTCCCATAAGGGATTCTCCGCTTAATTTCAGAAGAATACGTTTATAAACACTCATAATGTTTATTCTGTTTAGTAAATTTACGTAATTCAGGCAAGAAATTTGTGTTTTGAATTACGTCTATTCCTTGTTTGAAAAAAGATTCTGATTCAAAAGTATATTATTTTCAACGAAAGTACAAAAAAAACTTTTTTTCATTCGGGGTAAACAGGTTTTATTTAAAATTTTACTAAATACGGAGTTAAAAGTTTTAGGTTAATAAAAAATGATTATATTTGCTGTATTGACAAATTGTATAGTTGATATATGTCCTTGTATTATAGCAATAATTAAATACTACTGTTATGAGTGATGAAATGATGAACCAATATGATGATAGCGGTAGCGGGAATTCGTTAAAAGGCTATAAAATCGTTGTAATAATATTGACAGTTATAATTGCTGCGCTTTCTTTTCAATATTACAGGCAGGTAAATAAATTGAGAGGGAGCGAAGCCGATCTTATGGTTGAGCGGGATACTCTCCAGAATCGTTTGAGTGCGATTGCATTCGATTTGTCCAACCTTAAAACAGAGAACGATACGATTAATCAGAACTTGATTATTGAAAGGCATAAAGCGGATTCTTTGTTGAATAAATTGAAACAGGAACGTTCTTGGAGTTATGCTAAGATCAAACAATATGAACGAGAGTTGGGTACTATGCGTACGGTTATGCAGGGATATATCCATCAGATCGATTCCTTGAATCAGTTGAATATCGCATTATCGAATGAGAATATACAGGTAAAGAAAGAGTTGGCTTCTACCCGGTTGAGAGCGGAGACGGCGGAGGAAGGGCGTCAGGAGTTGCAGGCTTTGGTGCGTAAAGGTGCTGTCGTTACAGCGCGGGATATAGATTTGAAAGCCTTGAATGCCAGGGATCAACAGGTTCAACGTGCAAGGCGTGCTACCCGGTTGAGAGTCGATTTGATATTGAATGCCAATCCTATGGCTTCAGTGGGAGAGAGAAGTATTTATGTGCGGATTATAGGTCCGGGCGGAATGGTATTGGCAAGTTCTTCGAATGCTTTGTTTGAATTTGAAGGAGAAAAGATAACTTACAGTGCGATGCGTAGCGATGTGGATTACCAAGGTGAAGCACTTCCGGTCAGCCTTTATTATTCCGGCGATGCTATTACGGAAGGGAAATATAATGTAGAGATATATATGGACGGTTACCGTATCGGTACGAATGAAATTATTTTGAAATAAAATCTGCTTTTAATTGGAATAAAAACTCTGCCTGAGAGGTGAAATCGGGCAGGGTTTTATTTTTCGTTTGAAATGGAGGCCTTGCCTGAATTTTTTGAAAATTTATCAATAGTCTGGAGAATATGATTTATTTTTTAATGCCTGTCGTCTTTGTTATTGCGATTATTTGTGTGGCGATGGAAGATAAAATAAAAGTGAATAAAGCTGCAACGGCTATTTTATCTGCGATTCTTTTATGGGCGATGCTGTTAATGGGAGCCGATTCGGTTCTGGGAGAGGGGTTGAGCCCTGCTTTTAATGATTTTGTGAATAATATTCCGGGATTCGCAGCGCTTCCTGAAACGGAACAATATGTCCGGTTTTTAACGGATTTTGCGTTGATAGACCATTTGGGGGATGTGGCGACGACACTTTTTTTCGTGATGGGATCGATGGTTATCGTAGAGTTGGTCGATTCTCACGGAGGTTTTCGGATTATTACGAATCATATACATACCCATAATAAAAGAAGATTGTTGTGGATTGTATGCCTTTTGACATTCTTTCTCTCTTCTTTGTTGGATAACTTGGCCACGGCCATTGTTATGATTGCCATCCTGAGAAAATTCATTCCTCATATAACTGAGAGGTGGATATTCGCTTCGATGATTGTAATATCTGCCAATGCCGGAGGTTCTTGGTCGCCTATCGGAGATGTGACGACTATTTTGCTTTGGACGAAAGGGAATCTTACTCCGTTACATCAAATAACATCTTTGTTCGTTCCTGCATTTGTGTGTATGCTGGTGCCGTTATTGGTAGCGAGCCGTTTTTTCAAAAAAGGAGAAAGTTGGAATGAAAAAATGATTATTCATACGGAAAATAGTACGATACCGCAAATCGAGGACCGTTCCCGTTATGTAATATTGGCTATAGGAGTGCTTTCGCTGGCGATGGTTCCGGTTTTTAATGAACTGACGGGGCTTCCTCCTTTTATGGGAGTATTGTGCGGCCTCGCTATATTGTGGGTTTATACCGATTTGATGTATTCTCGCATCGATACGATCGGTGAACGGGAGCGAATGTCTATATCCCATTCTTTTTCCAAAATAGATATGACGACTATTATGTTCTTTTTCGGAATATTGATGTCGGTAGCGGCTCTTGATACGGCCGGGCAATTGCAGTCTGCTTCTACTTTTTTAGACGATCATATTCATCAGCCGGCTATTATTGCTTTTATATTGGGGTTGACCTCTTCTTTCCTCGATAATGTCGCTTTGGTTGCCGGGGCGATAGGAATGTATCCGTTAACCGATCTGGCGGGAGCCGATGTTTATGGGCTTAATTTCGTAGTGAACGGAGGGTTTTGGACTTTTCTTGCTTACTGTTGTGTTACGGGAGGGAGTATTTTGATTATCGGTTCAGCGACCGGTGTTGCGGTTATGGGGCTTGAGAAGATAAAGTTTATGTATTACCTTAAGAATTTCACGTTGTTGGCTCTGTCCGGTTACGTAGCGGGAGCATTGACCTATATTTTTATTTTTTCCTGAAAAAGGGGGGCTTGTCTGGTTTCAGCCGTTTTATCTTGTTGTGCTGCGACGGAAAGTATTTGATAAAAGTTTCTGTTTGGTAATGAAATATGAGTTGAGGGGGTAAAGTTCTGGAGGAGATAACATTTTGGGCTTTTCGTATGATGTAAGCTATCATATTGTTAGTGAAATTAAAAAAAGCTATATTAGATTGTTAGGTTGTTATTTTTTTTATATCTTTACACCGAATAATATAGAGAGGTAACCTTTAGACTGAAAGCCATGGCAAAGTATAATGTAGATGCGATAGACCAGAAGATTCTTATGCATCTTATTGAAAATGCCCGTATGCCTTTCCTTGAAATAGCAAGGGAATGCGGTATATCGGGAGCTGCAATTCATCAGCGGGTAAAAAAATTGGAAGACGCAGGTATTATTACCGGGTCCCGTTTGGAAATTGACCCGAAAGCATTGGGAAATGATGTGCATGCTTTCGTGGGAATACAAATATCCCAGACTAATATTTATAAAGATGTTATTAATTCTTTGAAAAATATACCGGAAATAGTCGAATGCCATTTTATTACAGGGAAATATTCTTTGTTTATAAAATTGTATTGTAGGGATAATCAGCATTTGATGCATGTGATTATTAATCTTATCCAGAAAATTCCGGGCATTACCCAAACAGAGACATTCCTTTCTTTGGAAGAGGTTTTTGAACGTCAGGTTAATGTGCT
Organism: Candidatus Avirikenella pullistercoris; assembly: GCA_018710935.1. GTDB lineage: Bacteria > Bacteroidota > Bacteroidia > Bacteroidales > Rikenellaceae > Avirikenella > Avirikenella pullistercoris. Next base: position 115,471 of record DVIX01000010.1, read on the forward strand.
GGTCGATAAGGAAACGAAATAAGCGTTCAGGCTATGTCCTTGATTCTTTGTATTGAAACGGGAACAGATATTTGTTCGGTCGCTTTAGCGAAGAGAGGAAAGTTATTATCGTTGCGGGAGAGTGAGGAAGGAAAGAATCACGCTCAGAATTTAGCTGTCTTTATTTCTGAAATTTTTGAAGAGAATAACGTCTCTTCAGAGGAGTTATCTGCAGTGGCGGTAGGTATGGGGCCCGGATCTTATACGGGGTTGCGTATCGGCGTTTCGCTTGCAAAAGGATTATGTTATGCCGATAATATTCCGTTGATAGGAATCGGTTCGTTGGAATCGTTGGCAATGGTCGCTTTAGAAGATTATCATGCAGGGTTGTTGGATATAACGGATATCGATACGGCAATGCTTTGCCCCATGATTGATGCGAGGCGGATGGAAGTTTATGCAGGGGTTTATAATAAGAAAATAGAACCGGTTTTCCCGGTCGGGGCATATATCATCGATGAAAATAGCTTTACGCAGTTGCCGGATGAACATGAATTCGTAATATTCGGAAATGGGGCTGCAAAATGTGAAAAGGTGTTGAAACGGGAAAAGTTACTCTATTTTGATGTACAGCCTTCTGCTAGAGGAATGGTCGCTTTAGCCGCTAAAGCATTTGAGAATAAAAAATTTGAAGATTTGGCCTATTTTGAACCGCTTTATCTGAAAGATTTTGTTGCCGGAGTTTCTAAGAAAAACCTTTTGGCGAAGTAAAAAAATTCGGTAAAAATTAAAAAATAAAATAAAAAGCCCGGAAATTTCCGGGCTTTTTTGTTTTTGAGTATTTTATTTGAGAACTCCCAATTTCTTACCGACTTTGATGAATGCTTCGACACATTTGTCGAGATGTTCTGTTTCATGGCCTGCCGATACTTGAACGCGGATACGTGCCTGGTCTTTCGGAACGACAGGATAGTAGAATCCGGTTACGTAAATACCTTCTTTAAGAAGTTCGGCTGCAAAGTCTTGAGATAGTTTCGCATCGTATAACATTACGGCGCAGATTGCGGATTGAGTCGGTTTGATATCGAATCCTGCGTCAATCATTTTAGTACGGAAATATTCTACGTTCTTAGCCAGTTTGTCATGCAATTCATTGGATTCTCCCAGCATTTTGAATACTTCCAGCGAAGCTCCTACTACTGCAGGCGGAATAGAGTTGGAGAAGAGATAAGGACGAGAACGTTGGCGCAGCATATCGATAATTTCTTTACGTCCGGTAGTGAAACCGCCTACGGCTCCGCCGAAAGCTTTACCTAATGTACCGGTAAGAATATCGACTTTTCCGCGCAGGTTGAATTGCTCCGTAACGCCGCGTCCGGTAGGGCCTACTACTCCGGCAGAGTGGCATTCGTCCACCATAACGAGAGCGTCGTATTTTTCTGCGAGTTCACATATTTTATCGACAGGGGCTACATTACCGTCCATGGAGAATACACCGTCCGTTACGATAATTCTGAAACGTTGAGCCTGAGCTAATTTCAAACATTCTTCCAACTCGGCCATGTCGGCATTTGCATATCTGTACCGTTTTGCCTTGCATAGACGTACGCCATCGATAATGGAAGCGTGGTTTAAAGCATCGGAAATAATTGCATCCTGTTCGCCGAAAATCGGTTCGAATACCCCTCCGTTTGCATCGAAGCAAGCGGCATAAAGAATGGTGTCTTCTGTTCCGAAATAATCGGAGATAGCATGTTCCAGTTCTTTGTGAATGTCCTGGGTTCCGCAGATGAAACGAACGGATGACATCCCGAAACCTCTTTGGTTCATCGTTACTTTTGCAGCTTTGATTACCCGTTGGTTATCGGACAAACCAAGATAGTTGTTTGCGCAGAAATTCAGTACCGAATCAGAATTTTTCACCGTGATCTCTGCCTTTTGCGGAGAGGTGATGATGCGTTCGGTTTTGTATAAACCTGCCTCTTTGATGGCTGCGAGTTCGTTAGCCAGATAAGTTTTAATTTCTCCGTACATGATATAATATCTTTTAATGTTTATATTCAACAGCATTATCCGGATATGGATAGCGTTGGGTTATTTCAGTAAACGGGAATGAACCTGATTTCCATAACGGAAACCAAAGACAAAGATAACAAACTGTTTTCATTATTTGAATAAAAATTGAAATACTTTTAACTGCCGGTTAATAAAACGTTTTAGGAGTAGAAATAGGATGAAACCGGGTAATTTTGTTTTTTTAATGGATTTCTAAAAAGTTTTTGAATAATAAATTTTATATTTGAAAATGTTGTAAAAAGAAGTAATAAATACTAAAAAAGAAAAAACAGAGTTTATAATATGTATTTATTGCGGTAATAAATGTTATGATTTTTGAAAAAAGAGTGCTGAATATTCTTTTTTGGAGTCATATATAAATTATGGTTAGGTTTTTGTATTAGCTTATATAGAATTATTTGACACCTGATTATAAAAATTGATTGAGTCCGGTTAAAGTCCGGGTGTGTGGGAAAAATTATTGTCGAATCTGTATAATTTGCTGACAAGAAGGGAGTGTATTAGTACATGTCTCTGTTGTTTTAGAAGATAATCAAAATGGAAAAAGTTTTAAAAAGAAAGAAAACGGTTTCAGTAGTGAAAGAACCGGGAAGTTCTACCAGACAAGTCATATTGACCCGGGCGAATGAAATTATCAATGAAGTCGGGATGGTAGATTTCAGAATCGATGCTTTAGCTACTTCATTGGGGTTGAGCCCCGGGAATATTACTTACCATTTTCCTAAAAAAGAAGATATAGGGAATGCGATATGGGAACAGAGCAATAAAGAGATAATCGCTGCATTGGACCATTATATAACGCCTTTATTGGACATAAAACAGCTTTATCTTTTCTATAAGTTTTTGGTTTCTCATTTGTATAAATATAAAGGGGTAGTTTGTTATAAATTGGGAGATTTGGGATTGCTCCATAAAGGAAAAGAAGATTATGTCGGGTTGGCAGCTCTGGTAAAAGAGCATTTTTCTCATAAAATGGCTTTTCTTGCCAGTAACGGTTATCTGGTTCCGATAAAGGACAAAGGAATTATGAATCTGGTTTATGAAGCCCAGCTCGTTTGTTTGGGTTGGTGGAACAATCATGCGATTGCTACCGGTAAACCGGAAGAGGATATGAATGCAGTGGCTGATAAATATGCGCTGATTATTCTTTATCCGTTGACTCCATTCCTGACGGAACAGGGAAAGAAACAGTATAACGGAATTTTATCGTTGATTCAGAAATAGCATGTTATGGTAAAGAATAGAAAAATAGAGCAGAAAGATAAGGCGCTTTCTACCAGAAGTTTGATTTTGGAAAAGTCGCTCGATATGATCAATAAGATTGGTGTCGTTGAATTCAGAATCGATAATTTGGCTTCCGACCTGGGGTTGAGTCCGGGCAATATTACTTATCACTTTTCCAGAAAAGAGGATATTTGTGTGATATTATGGAGCGATTTTATCCGGAAATTGAATGTTTATAATGCTACTTTTTCCAGTATGCTGGATGTAAAGCAGGCTTTTCTGATTATTCGTGCAATCAATAAGTTGATTTACGATTATCGGGGCGTGATTATGTTTCGGGGAGGCGATCTAAGGGTAATTCATGAAGACGAGGATTCTGAAGGAGGTATCTCTTTTACGTTGCTGAGCCGGCAACTTTTTGAAAGGATCTTGCGGATTCTCCGCCGCAACGGCTATGCTGTTGAACTGACGGATGAGCTTTTAAAGAGTACATTGTTGAATGTAGAATCGATTTTGATGAGGTGGTGGATCAATAAGGCGGTGATTCTGGAAGATGCCGACAGTGCGGATACGGACATTGCCCGATTGATAAATCGAAATTCATTGTTGGTCCTGTTTGCGATGTATGCTGTTTTCACGGATAAAGGGATGCGTGAATTCAGGACGATTGCAGAAATTGTCAATAAAGGAGAGATGGAAGCGTAAAAGGATTTCCGGGTATATTGATATGGTTAGAGGCAGCCGATTAAGGGCTGCCTCTAACCATTTTTGTCGGAATTTTAAGTAAATATGAAAAAATAGGGGATAGTATGATTTTATGTGAATTTGTTAAATAATTTTTTTATCTTTGTTAAACTTGTGTAAAACAGGTAGGTTTTAACGATAGTTATTTATTTTTAGAGTACTGTTTTATAAAAATTATAACAATGGTTGATAACATTGAATGGAGCAATTTAGGATTTGCTTATATGAAAACGCCGTATAATATCCGTTGCAGATATATCGGCGGGAAATGGGGTGAATTGGAAATTCATTCGGAAGATACGATTACAATGAATATAGGAGCGACATGCTTGCATTATGGGCAGGAGGCTTTCGAGGGGTTGAAGGCGTTTCGCTGTAAAGACGGAAAGGTACGTATTTTCA
>DVIX01000011.1 GCA_018710935.1 Candidatus Avirikenella pullistercoris
ATGCAGACAAAGGGAAATGTCTGGAAATTCTGGAAATACTCCGCCCTGTATTCGAAGCGGAACACATCGCGAAAATCGGGCAAAATACCAAATTCGACATTCTGATGCTGAAGAATTACTCGATAGAGGTAAAAGGATTCCTTTACGATACCATGATTATGCATTATCTGCTTAACAGCGACGAACGGCACGGAATGGACTACCTTGCGGAAAAATACCTGAATTACACTCCCGTCCCGATTGAAGCCCTGATCGGGAAAGGCGCCAAACAACTGACTATGGACACCGTGGATTTGGAACGCATTGCCGAATATGCTGCGGAAGATGCCGATGTCACTTTCCAATTATACCGAATACTCTGGAAAGAGCTGGAACAAAACGGGTTATGCGACTTGTACAAAACTATCGAAGAACCGTTAATCAGAGTTCTGGCAGATATGGAACATACCGGTATCGTGATCGATACCGCTGCACTGAAATCGTACGAAAAAGAGCTGAATGAAAAACTCATCCTGCTGGAAAACCAAATACGACAATTAGCAGGGAAAGAAATAAATATCAATTCCAGCAAACAAATCGGAGAAATACTGTTCGAGCACCTTAAAATAGAGGCCAAACCGAAACTGACCAAAACCAAACAATACCGTACCGATGAAGAATATTTAATTTCTTTACGCAATAAACACGAAATTATAGATATTATATTGGAATACCGGGGAGTTAAAAAATTGCTCTCCACTTATGTAGAAGCGCTGCCCAAACTGATTAACCCCAAAACGGGGCGGATACACACCACTTACAATCAGACAGTCGCCTCTACGGGACGGCTCAGTTCCAATAACCCGAACCTGCAAAACATTCCCATTCGCGACGAACAAGGGAAACGTATACGCGAAGCCTTTATCGCCTGCGATAACGACCATATATTGCTCTCTGCCGATTATTCGCAAATCGAACTGCGTATCATGGCCGACCTGAGCGGAGACCCCGCTTTAATGGAAGCATTCATACACGGGGAAGATGTCCATGCCTCAACCGCAGCTAAAATTTTCAACAAGCCGTTGGATAAAGTGACAGCCGACCAGCGCAGGCAAGCAAAAACAGCCAATTTCGGCATCATATACGGTATTTCTGCCTTCGGGCTGGCACAACGGCTCGACATATCCCGTACAGAAGCCAAAAACTTGATCGACGGTTACTTCAACTCCTACCCTCAGGTCAAAGCCTATATGGAAAGAATCGTAAAGCAGGCCCGTGAAAACGGCTATGTCGAAACAATCTTCCACCGCAAAAAAGCGCTCCCCGACATTCATTCTTCCAATGCCGTTGTAAGAAGTTACGCCGAACGGAATGCAATCAACGCCCCCATACAAGGTTCCGCCGCCGATATTATTAAAATAGCGATGAGTACTCTTTTTAAGAAGTTAAACGAAAACGGGTGCAAGGCGAAACTTATCCTTCAGGTACATGACGAATTGGTGCTGGAGCTTCCGAAAGAGGAACTCGAAACGGTTACCCGTCTGGTACTCGACTCTATGGAAAATGCCGTCAAACTGCAAATTCCGCTCGTCGCCGATTATGGATACGGGAAAAATTGGTTGGAAGCCCATTAACATCACAATAGCCACAAATAGAGAACTCCGGCAAAGATAGCACCGGCAACCGGTGCTATTACGGGAATCCAAGCATACGACCACTCGGAAGTTCCTTTCCCTTGTACAGGCAATAAAGCATGCATCAACCGCGGAGCGAAATCCCGCGCCGGATTGATGGCATATCCGGTCGTTCCTCCCAAAGACAAACCGATTACCCACACAACGAAAGCAACAGGCAATGCTCCTACCGAACCGAGACCTATCGGCAGAGTCGTCGCACTCTCTTCGATAAAAAGCTCCCCGTTCGTTATATAAAGCACGACGAACATTAATACGAACGTTCCCACAAATTCACTGAAAAAATTAGAACCGTTATTCCGAATAGCCGGAGCCGTACAAAAAGTAGCCAATTTTGCCCCGGCATCTTCCGAAACAATATAATGACGATAATAAAAAAGCCATACCAAAACAGCTCCTATAGCCGCTCCGACCAACTGGGCAACAATATAAGGCACAACCTGTCCCCAAGCAAACTTTCCCGTTACGGCAAATCCCAATGTAATCGCCGGATTCAGATGAGCTCCGCTATACGGAGCCGCCACGACAACTGCAGCGAAAACAGCCAATCCCCAGCCGGTAGTAATGACCATCCAGCCGGTTCCGTTACCCTTCGTCCGTTTCAATACGACATTGGCAACGACACCGTTTCCCAACAAAATAAGTATCATCGTACCTATCAACTCTGCAAAAAAAGGAGTCATAACTATATTCGCTTTTATTCTTCACTCCAATTCAAAGACTTTCCTACCGCCTTATGCCATTTCCGCACTTGATTTGCAGCGTCATCCTCACTAATAAAGGGTTCAAAAGTACGGTCGAAATGCCAACGTTCTTTCAGTACATCGGTATTTTCCCAAAACCCTACGGCAAGCCCGGCAAGAAACGCCGCCCCGGATACCGTAGTTTCCAGAATCTCCGGACGAATTACACTCCCCCGGCAAATATCCGCCTGAAACTGCATCAGAAAATTGTTGACCACAGCACCGCCATCCACTTTCATCTCACGCGATATACGCCCCGTATCATTCTCCATCGCTTTTAATATATCATATACCTGAAAGGCAATTCCTTCCAACGCTGCCCGGACAATATGCGCCGTAGTCGTTCCTCTCGTTATTCCCAAAATAGCCCCTCTGGCATATTGATCCCAATAAGGAGCTCCCAATCCGGTCAACGCCGGAACAAAATAGACATCGCCCGAACTTTCAACAGACTCAGCCAACGTTTCCGTCTCTTTTGCCGAAGCAATCAGATGCATCGAATCCCGCAACCATTGAACGACAGCTCCTCCGACAAAAACGCTCCCCTCCAACGCATACGTTACTTTATTGCCGATTTTCCACGCAATAGTTGTAAGCAAATTATTTTTCGAAAGCACCGCTTTATTTCCTGTATTCATTACCATAAAACAACCCGTTCCATAAGTTGTTTTCGTCATCCCTTCTTCCAGGCATAATTGCCCGAAAAGCGCCGCCTGCTGGTCGCCGATAACCGACGAAATCGGAATCTTCGTCGAAAACAGAGTACTCGCCGTATCGCAATAAATCTCACTGCTCGACCGAACCTCCGGCAGTAAAGAAACAGGAATATCGAACAATCTCAACAAATCCTCATCCCACTGCAAAGTATGGATATTGAACAACATTGTCCGAGACGCATTAGACACATCGGTAATATGCGCTTTCCCCCGCGTAAGTCTCCATACCAACCAGCTATCTACCGTTCCGAAACAGAGTTTTCCTTTTTCGGCACGTTCCCGGATTCCTTCTACATTATCCAGTATCCATTTTATCTTCGTCGCAGAAAAATAGGCATCGATTATCAATCCTGTTTTTTCCCGAATCATTTCAGCCATTCCCCGTTTTTTCAGCTCCTCGCAATAATCTGCAGTACGCCTGTCCTGCCATACGATAGCAGAATAGACCGGTAGGGATGTTTCCCTATCCCAAATAATCGTCGTTTCGCGCTGGTTCGTAATTCCGATACACGCTATGTCCAATCCCGTTATATTCGCCTTCGCAATTACTTCGGCAGCTACGGCCGACTGGGAATACCATATCTCGCTGGCATCGTGCTCCACCCACCCGGGACGAGGGAAATGTTGCTCGAAAGCCCTTTGGGAAGACGCTACGATCTGTCCATCATGATTAAATATCATTGCCCGGGAAGAGGTCGTCCCCTGATCCAATGCCAATACATATTTTTTATCTTCGTTCATCGCCTTTTCTTTTAATCATTAAAAACTAACGGGTTACCACCGTATCTGTCAATAGATAGCCTTTTGCCAACGAGGTAAAGCTATCCACCTGACTTTTTTCCCATTCCTTATCCCGATGCAGCTCTCCGGCCATGATTTCCGCTACAAGAGGAGCCATTTCAATAGCTGCACGGGCATCGAGGAGAAGCATCCTCAACCTTCTCGCCAATACATCTTCCACACTCAACGCCATTTCCTGACGGACCGCCCAAACCACCTCTGCACATGTATAATCATAATCCGGATGCAATTTCCGTCCCATTCTTTCGTCCGAGTTCATCAATTCCCTGATTGCAGAGGCATCGCTGCCATAAAAATAAAGCGGGTCCGAGAAATCGGTATTTTCCGTATATCCGTGTATTTTCAGATGCTCCGTCACACACTCCTTATCAGAAACCAATTTCCGTTTAATAGCTTCATTTACCGTATCCTGCGCCATACGCCGGTATGTCGTCCATTTTCCGCCGGTAATGGTTATCAGACCGGAAGGAGAAACGATTATTTTATGCCGCCTCGATATCTCTTTCGTGCTCTGTCCTTCTCCTCTCGGAGCAGCCAACGGACGTAATCCCGCAAACACCGATAAGACATCCTCCCGTCCCGGTATTTTTGTCAGATACCGGCCTGCCGTGTTCAGAATAAAAGCAATCTCCTGTTCCAATGCCCGAGGTTCGAGTTCCGGTTTTTCCCGTACCGTATCCGTCGTTCCTACCACGACCTTATCGTGCCAAGGGACAGCAAAAAGCACCCGTCCGTCATCGGTTTTAGGTATCATAATGGCACAATCGCTTTGCAAGAACGATTTATCCAATACAAGATGCACTCCCTGGCTCGGGCGCACCATCGGATGCTCTTCCGGATTGTCCATCTGAATAACGGAATCGACAAAAACCCCCGTTGCATTGACAACGGTTTTAGCCTGCACTTCGTATTCCTTTCCCGTACAGGTATCCGTAACCCTCACACCGGAAACTTTGCCGTTATCCTTCAATAAAGAAGTGACCTTTGCATAATTGAGTACAAACCCTCCGTTTTCGAACGTACTTTCCGCCAGATTAACCGCTAAACGGGAATCATCGAATTGTCCGTCGTGATACAATACCCCTCCGCGCAAATGCTGCCTTTTCAATGTCGGCATCAACTTTTCCGTAGTCGATTTTCTCTTATACAGGGAACGCCCCAAACCCAACCGTCCTGCAAGCACATCGTAAAGCGTAAGTCCTATCGTATAAAAAGGAACCTCCCACCATTTATAACACGGAATAATAAACGACTGGTCTTTTACCAAATGAGGTGCATTCCTTCGCAATAATCCCCTCTCCTTCAATGCCTCCAACACCAGACCGACATCTCCCTGTGCCAAATAACGTACGCCTCCGTGCACCAATTTAGTACTTCTGCTCGAAGTAGCTTTCGTAAAATCGGACTGTTCGAATAAAACCACACTGTATCCCCGGCTCGCAGCATCCACCGCAATTCCCAGCCCCGTAGCACCTCCGCCTATCACCGCAAAATCCCAAACTTTGCCAGGAATATCCAACTCTTTCAACGTAATATTTCTTCGCATATCAAAAATTTTATATATTTCACAACCGATAAAAATATCTTTCTACTCAAATAGCAAAATTTAAGCCAATAAAGCCATTAATAAAGCGAACCATCTCTCCCGATTAAAATTTACATAATATAAAGGAATTTAAAGTAAAATAAACGAATTATGAAAATAAAAACAACGGCCGTAGGAGTACTTTGCATATTCGTATCGGGCTGTATACACAATTCTAAACAACCTGCAATCATCGGTGAGGCAGACACGATTACCGAAATAACGATTACCGATACCCCTTTATCGAATAAATCCGATTTGTCGGATTCAGATAGTGTAATTTATGAATTGCCGCAATGCCAACTTTGGTACACAAAAACATTACCCGAAGAATATAAAGGAGAAATCGGCATGTGGA
>DVIX01000012.1 GCA_018710935.1 Candidatus Avirikenella pullistercoris
TGTATCCTGCGGTGCTACACGCCAACCTACCGGACACGGGTCATAAATGGACTTACTGCCTTGCTCCTGATTAGGAAGGGTAGGCTCCATATCCGGATTGCCCCAAAGATTATCGCGTTGGCCTGCACGATCTTTCACATTCATCCAATCATAAGGAGAAGCGCGGTATAACAAAAAGGTCGTAGGATGTTGAATTGCGTATGCAATACTTGCATCGGCAACATCTGTCGAAATTACATCGCTATTTCTCTGATTCTCCCACGCATAACCCGAAGCATTATGGGTTTCGGCATAATCCGTTCCCGCACTCATTTCCGTTCTCGCCCCGATAAACGGATCTTTTCGGCCCCACTGATAATACAATCCGTAACGCCCTACCGTACCTTCGGCAGAAGTAGCATCCGCTCCTAAATTATACTTCATCACAGTATAAGTCCTCGAAGGAATCGAGGCAATACTTTCATCATCTTCCGAAGCAGTAAGCGCCTTAGTAACGTAAATATCGTTATCCCTTTCCGGATTGTACGCAGTCGCCCAAATATGCCAACTCCATAATAATGTCCCGCTACCCTCCGCTCCGGAAAAAACACCGATCAAAGCATTCCCTTCCGCAACCGCCGAACCGTAACTTCCCGCAGTAGTGAAATAAACATAACCATCCTCAAGCCTGAGCGAACCCTTTTTTATAACACTCCCTTCCGTTCCCGTCTCCCAAAGCACCAAAGCCGATTCCGGATCGAGCACCTCTGGTACGATAGCCGGCGCATTCTGACCATTAGCATTGTAAGCCGGAGTAGTAGCCCCATTTCCCATGGCCGTAGCAGCAAACTTATAGGTCGTTCCGGCTTCGGGTACCAAATAACAGTTGGCCGTGACAACCTTACCGGTAGAAAGATCAATGCTCAGGTCCCGGTTCATTACCACTCGCAGGTCAGTTTTATTCACACCCTTAATAGTCGAAGTGATAGCATATTTGTAGTTATGCACCACATTGAAATCGGTGGAAGCATTGGCTCCCGGATAAAACCGGAACACCACATCAAAACTCTCTCCTGCCTGAGTATAAATCCCGCCCACTTCGACATAAGTAGCATAAACAGGTGCATTCAGCCCCCCTTTCTGCCTTTCACCCAAACCGGCAACCACTCCCCGCAGATTTTCAGGAAGATACCATACTTGAGTAATCCCGTTAACCTTCATTTCCTCTGCATCGCCAGTCAAAGCCGATACATCTATTCTATCATAGTCCATAAAATTACCCGCAGCAGCAGCCGGATAAACCGGAGCCGTACCCGTAGGTACAGCCTGGGCGGGATAACTCGCTTTATTGGCTACGTTTTTCAGTTGAAGCGTCCTTAATGAAAAAGACTCCGAAGCCGACGCCAAATCGATCTTACACGTAAAGACCAATTTGGCTGCCATACGCTGCAAACCGATATCGGCTGAAGCTATCGAAGTCGGACCTTTATATCTTCCAACCATAGGCAGGTTCCTTTCCGAATTGGTGACTGCCGCCTCATCGGCAAAATCGAGAGTCATCGACTCGAACTCCCTGCGCGTAGTCGTTTTGGGAACCAAAGCCGAAAATTTGTCTTCAGCGACATTGCCTACGAAATAAACCGTCGTGGTTGCAGCTACATCGTACAAAGCAATATTCAATTTATTACCGATAATCTCACTGGAGGAATGATAATCGCACAACATCAACTTATCGGTCGCATCATCGAACTGTATCACCCATAACCCTTCGAGAAGGTCTTCATCGGTTACCGGATTCAATTCTGCCCGGGTTTGAGGTGCATCGGAAACATCTTCCATAATCAACATGACCGATTCATCCGTAACTCCCCGAGCAGTAACAGGGACCGAAATGGCAGGACTGCTCATTTCCGGCGTACTAAACCCGAAAACCATCTCTACTTTCTCCCCGAGGACAGGACCGGCCGAATCGATTTCCTGAACATATTTTTTGCAAGCAAACAACCATGACAAAGCAACAATCAAAACCGTCGTGTATAAAATTTTCATAATAGGATCATTATTTCGTTATCCAAAAATGGGATTCGATTCTTTTAACCGCCCATCTCCGATGACCAATCGGAATCAACAGTCCAACTACCGGAAGTGATCACCGGAACAAAAAAGCCACCGATGCCAACCTGCCAACTTTCAATCTGCCACATACCTACCACCACACATGCGTAAGGCGGTTCACCTACATCCGGGGCGTCCCATACGGCATCCGTATTCCACGGCGTTATCTGTAAATTGAGCAAAATTTTATCGTTTTTCAGTTCAATCGCAAAATTGTAGCGTTTCCCTTTCTCAAAAGGCAAATCGATAAAACCCGTCGCCAATTCCGTCGCTAAAGGCGCTTCATTAAAAGTCACACTCATCGAAAAGCTAAAACTTTCAGAACTGGGCAACACTTCTTCCTCACAAAAAAACTGTCCGAATTCAGTCCCTTTAACGAAAGCTGATTCCGGGAAAAAATAGCTGCCGTTATCGCTGCCCAAACCGATTCCTTCTCCGACACGGAGGGCCACCGGGCTCGAAGTAAGCCTGCCGACCGTAATCGAATGAGGCTGTATGTTAGCAATCCGGTCGCTATTTCTTATTACCGTCGAAAAGCTTAATTGCGAACACTGACGTTCCAACGTCGCAAGTGTCACAGTCGCCGACGGGGAATCATCCGCAATCGTACGTGAAGCAGTCAGTGAACCAGCATAATCCACACCATGTGCTACATTAACCTTTATCAGATCGGCCAGGGGCAAAGCCGGCGTTATGGCATAAAAATCGTAATCGCCCGGTTGCAACCGCATTCGACTGCTCTGGTCAAGAGCTTCATAATTGCCATTCCCATCTACTTTACAAGGAACAAGGCCGCCCGAACGCATGACATAGGTCATATCTTGCACATAATTCACCGCCGAAGGATTTCCGGCTGAGCTACGGTAAGCAATAATCCGAACGGTAACGTCTTCATCCAATGCCGTAACAGCACGAGTCACCGGTACTTCCGTATCCCTCTCTCCGTCTGCTCCCCTTCCGACAATCTCCGTTTCACTCCCGATACCGGGAGTTGCGAAATCCACTGAGACAGACCCGCCTTTTACAAGCCCAGGGCTTATCTTCTGCACCTCTTTATAACAACCGCTCAACGACAAAACGGCTCCCAGCAATAACACAATTCCGTTTATAGGGCAATAGCTTTTCATGATATTCATCTAATTTACAGGTACAGGTTGAAGGGTAGTATTCCCGGCATCGATCCAATCCGTAACAGTAAGCTCAGGATTCAACAAGACTTTACCGTCATCTACAGAAACGAATGTTGCATAAACCTTATACACATAGTTCCTCCGTATCTGCTGCACCGGCGTTCCATTCCCGTTCGTAAGCGTGATTTCAAAATCTTTCCGATTAGTGACACTTTCATTCGTAATCGCCACCCCTTTCAGGTCAAAACCTAATGTTCCGGCAGAACAATCGTATTCAGGAGTATAAAAAGTAAAAAAACGCCGGGCAGCACTGTTGCCTCCGCTTCTAATCGGCACATCCAACACTTCAGGACCGGACACAATATCCTCTTTGTCAATCAATACTCCTTCTGCAAGCCGGTCAGGCAACAAATATCCCGAAGCACAGGTATTCCGAACGGATAGTGTCGCAGAAGCATCGACCTTCACTGCCGCTCCATCGTTTTCTCGCTGGAGATAAATATCTACCCGGGCCAACGCACGTGTGAGCGCTACACTTACTTCAATGTCTCCCTCCGTTCGTTGAATCGTACTGATATTTTTTTTACTCCCAAACATAGGCACAGAAAAAGCTTCAGCCCCGAACGAAGCATCCGCATTAAAAACTTCCGGCGCCATATAATCCGCCATCCGGTATCGGATATCGGATAATTCCGCAGGAACAGTAACCTTATTCAACATTTCATACATCGAAGCCGGTTCGTTAGCAATCACATACAAAGCTTTGTCGGAAGTCTGGATCACGTGTATCCGGATCGTATCCAATTCCGTCACATTTTTCAACGACCGGTAAACCATCGTATCCAACTCGTTCCCGTCAAAAGCGTACATACGTACACTTCTGAACGCATATTCTGCCGCTCCGAGCACATTCTCGTCCTGACTGGCAGATGAAAAATCCGCCCTCAACGTCACATAAGCCTCTTCCCGTCCGGAGTGAAGATCGTTTTTTGAACAGGAAAGCAGATGAAAAGTCCCCAAGCATATAAATACGGCAACCGCTATATCATATCGTTTTCTCATAACTTCATATTTATAAACTCCCGGACTGATTCCAGACAGTCCACCCGTTTATCTTTATCATCACGGCCATATAAGGCGAACCGGATCGAGACAGATACAAATCTATATTCCATGTATCCTCACGGTCCAGATACTCCTGGGCAGCCATTCCTGCCGGCAGTGTCCGCAACAAATATTCAATCACATCTATCTGAGCCGAAGGCAACAAGGAATAACCCGTGGTCCGGTCGACAGCCGACAACAAAACCTCTTGTCCCTGAACCAAACGCAACGTACTGAGCGAGAAACTGAATTGATCAGCTTTCGGGATTGCAGCAGCAAAAGGCCGGTAAATAATCAATTCCTGATCGGCAAAACGATTGTCGTAATGGTACGCACCATTACAAGCAGTAAGTTTTACTTCGATATCGTCAAGAGCAGGCAGAACCGTATCTTCCCCTCCGTGGAGCGTGAGATTGATCCGATTCGTATTTTTAAGCAGCTTCAGCGTTTTCACATACCCGAAAGATCTCTCAATCGTAAACGGAACCGCAGAAGTAACATTCCACAGAGGCTTCAATTCAGCAGAAAATTCATCAGACTGCCGGTCAAGCCTCAATACCAGCTCTTCTTTTTTCGTACTGTTCAACACAGGTTCTTTCACATAACTAAAAGGGGCAATATCTCCCGACCATGCCATAAGCGTATAAGTCCCTCCAGAAAGTACCAACGGGATACGGTAACCTGTCCGGGCAAGATGTTCGCCTTCATCCTCAATTCGTTGAATCAACGTACCGGTCCCATCGAACACGAATAACTCAATCCGTCCGCACTGTTCGGCAAACTTATCTTCATTCGCCATATTGTAATCATACATGAACTCCACATACATCGGACAAGAGTCGTTATCATCGTGGAACGAACACGCCGTAAACGTACCGCACACCAATATCATAACCCAAAGGAATACAATCTGCGGAGTATAACGTTCTGTCATGATTTTTCCGTTTATTTAGATATTATTTATATATGGGCTTGCGCCTCAGAGAGTTTTCATGTCCGGAGACGACCCGTTTGGCCGCAGAGAACCGCCTCGCATTTACAAACGTGAAGCAATCCCCTGCGTTTTTTCATTTGCCGGGAAAAACACGGCAAATCATCCAAACTATCGTCAGAAAGAAAACGTATGAGAAAAAGATATGACTTACTTCAATGTAACGTCCTGTGTCCACGATGTCCAAGGATTAATCACTACATCTACAGCGATGAATGCCTCATCCGGTTCATCATTGGTCTCCGGATCCGAAGGTTTCGGGTTTACGGGGTCCTTAATGCTCGGGTCTGTCGGGTCCGGCACATAGGGCAAACCTATCCCTTCGATCGCCTTCACATCCATCGTATAGATGTTGTTACGAACAACACCCCAACGACCTATCTTACCGGTATCGAGCCTGCCATCATGGGCAATCGTCGTGGTATAATAACAGATACCGCCTTTGTAATACTTAACAGAAGTCTCATTTGCCGTACCTACAGCCTGAGCTACTTTATAAGATGCATCCTCAAAAGCCTCAATCTCTTCTTTCGTTATGCTAGCCGACGGAAGCTCTGTTGAAAACCAAATTTTATCGTCCCTGCCATTAACTTTGAAAAAATTGTTCATCTTCTGTCTAGCTGTCGCATCATTAAGAGTTTTGTAATATGCAACCAACCCATCGAACGAATAAGCCTTACCCTCTACCATAAAGAAATCTTCCCCGGCAGCAAGAGCATTTCCTTCAACTTCAGGAGTAACCTCTACTCTGAAAAGCACTTTGGTCGAGTTATTGTAATTTTCAGCATCCGTACTTCCCATAGTGTTTTCCAAACACAACATTTCATCATTCGTCGATGTCCACGTAACCGCTGCTTTATTGGTCAACCAATTGAATGCCAACATCGCATTGTCTGCCGCACTTCCGCTACCTGTCGGGTCCATTTCCAAATTGGCATAATTCGGGTCCTGACGATAAACCGTTGCCGGAGTTGCAGTCATATTCAAATTTTCATATTGCGTTTCTATTGGAGAGTACGGGAAGAAAGATTTATTAGTCGTATTCAAAGCATACCCTTTAACAGAAGCAGAAAATAAACCGGCTTTCGTATATGTGCCGCCATTCGCCAGATTCAATTTCACTTTGGCAAGTACCCGCTCGAGATTCACTGTCACCATTTTCTCTTTATTATTAGCCTGAATTGCCTGAAGAGCCGTAGCCGCATCCGTCACTGTGATACCTTGAATGTTTTCTCCGATTCTCACAATCTTATTACTTACATCCACAAGGCCAAGATCATCCGCACCTCCTACTACCGAACCAGCACAAACCATCATATAGCCATTTGCCGTTGCCAAATCGGATTCCTGAACCGCTTTGTTCATATCGGCATAAGTAGATGCCCCCTCTGTCAAACCCTCAATCTGCTTCAGCGCCTCCGGCATGGGATTAGCCACCAAAAAAATCGTTTGCAAACCATCTACGACTCCGATTGCCTGAGCCGTCTGATTCGCAGCAGCTCCCGTACTTGTTGAAAGCCCCACTTCCGTAGTAACCGCTTTTTTCATAACTAACTTACTGGTCGTCGCCTTCCCGTCAAAACCCAATAACCACACAGATTTAAGCGTCGATTCCTCTGCCGTAGCCGTAATTGAGGAAGGATCACCTGCCGCTTTGGTTCCGACCGACTGCGGCAACTGTATCGACAAAGCAAGATAAGCCTTGTCTTGAGCGGACGAAAGATTCATTTCCGGTCCGTCGTTCTTGCTGCATGAAGCCAGCGTCAGCATAGCCAGCGCAGCAGAAAAAAATGTTTTCATTTTCATAAAGCTAAATTTTTGTAAAATGGTTAAAAAAAGATAAATCGAGTTATCAATACTTTTATTGGTCAGTCTCCTCCTGCCGACGGAGTTGTTCGATATTCTCCCGTTTGCGGGCAAGCTCTTCGAGGTTCCGGACAGCCGCTTCAAGTCCGGCAGTAAAAGCCGCCTCGAAATGCTGTTCGGCTTTTTCGTAATTTTCCCGTATCATCTCCAATACCCCTAAGGCATTCTCGTATTCTGGAACAACCGTCTTGATTTTGACTTTTTGCAGATATCGTTCGGCCGATACCGTATCGCCCCGTCCGAGTGCAGCAACTGCTGCATTCACCTGGGCTGCAATAGCTTCCGGAAATAACCGGACGGCTGTCTCGAATACATCGTTGAACTCCTGAGAACCCGGCTCATACGTATTAGCCACGGCATACATCTCATTCAGACTCAAATTCTGCGGACGCCTCTTTATCACTTCCTTAGCCTCTTCTATATCGAAGTTCTTTACGGTATAATTTACCTTACAGAGAACCCTCCGAAGCGAGGGGAACATCTCCCGCAACATATAGCGGTAAGAGTCTCCCCCGGAAAGATCCATCAAACGTCGCTCTCGCCCTTCTGTTATCTCTACGTTCTCGATTATGGCCAAAATCAGTTCTTTGTCCGGCATATCCGAAGCCTCGACCAGCTTGGACAAACCGCCCCAATCCTCGCCCCCGAAATAGATATGGTAAAGATTCTTCGGTAGCTCCGGATAACGGATTCTCAAATAATTGAACAGGGAAAAGGCGCGACCTTCCGATAATCGTTGATTCGAGGCTAACGAACCTTCGGGGGAAGCATAACCGGTGATATCGATACCTGTGACCGTTACTCCCTCCTCTGAGCGGATTTGTTCGATCATCCGGCGTACCTTGGCCAATTCTGCCGGATTGTTCCCGAATTCCGGACGAATATCGGTCTTGCCTACCGCAAAATCCAAAAACGATTCATTGGTTATCTCGCGCCGTTTCACCTGCTCAACTTCAGCAGCCATATAAGCCAAATGAGGAATGACCGTGTATGGTTCGACCCGAATTTCAAGCATTACACTGTCAGCCAACCGGTCCTCATCCAACAACCGGCTCCCATTTCCACAACCGGCCATATCTATCCGCCCGTCCAGCCGCGATTTCTTCATCCAGCCCTGAAACGGTAATGTATAACGGTATTCAACAAAACTATTACGGCGACGGCCATACCCTTTCACAAGAGCATAAGGAGTATTCCCGGAAAAGATGCCGTGCTGATTTGCAAAAGTCATGTCCCGCCCGTACTCTTTATAGGCACGCCGTCCGAAAAGCATGACTTTCGGAAGAAAGGCACTTTGTTCCCCGGCTTTCAACACAGGTATAAACTCCAATCGACCGCCACTGCGGACAGCTTCCTCTTCAAAACGAAGCTCCATATCCACATAGAGCGAATCCCCCTCTTGTTCAAGGGTATGCATTGCCGCCCGAACATTTCCATTATAGAAATTTCTCTGTTGGGCACAGAGCTCGGAAGTCCCCAGCATCAAAACCGCAATATCTATATATAGCCACTCTTTTTTCATAAGTCATTTCTTATTTAATCAAGAAGATCAGGGTAAGGCCCGCCTTAGTGGGACCGAAATAATGGCCGCTCCGAGCCCCCTCCGATCTGCCGCACTTCTCACAACGATACTTATCGTATTTTAAAAAAAGATAACCTACGCCCAAAGTAGCCTCCAACCCCCAACGCCGGCCCAGTATCCAGTGATAGCCGTAAGAAGCGCCGAAACCTGTACCCCAACCCTCGTAACGATGTTCAAGAATAGCATTACCTCCAATAGCCCCGAACATTTTACCCGAACGGAAACCCCACGGAAACATTCCTCCTACATTGAACTGCCCACCCAACAGATGAGCACCCACGAAATGCCCCGAAAACCGCCGGCATGCCCACCAACGAAACTCCGGTTGTACCATCCAATGCTTCATCTTGCGATTTTCAGGAAACGCCCAAGGATTGAAGCTGCCCGAAAAATCCAGCGTCCATTGCGGAGCGATGCCGACTTCGATACCCGCATTCATCGAAGTCATCGCATCGTACAACAGATTACTCTTAACCCCGATCTTCTGGGCAAAGGCCTCCCCTAAAACAAAAGACAATAAGATTAACAGTATAGATTTTCTCATACATTCAAACTATTCTAAAAAATTAAAACACTCTCTATACTTAATAGAGAGCGACAAATAATTTTGGAAAAACTACAACTGATAATCAATAAAATACGGCAACAACCTATCACAAAATGTTTCAGTAATACCCAACATCCACCCGAATACTCATCGGTCCGGATCTAAATACTATAAATAAATGTATTACGGGAAATCCGTCTGAAACAAAGCTGAAACAATCGTAAAACGCCCCTTTTTACGCAAAGGAGAAATCTTCAAACCAGAAAAACTACACCTATGAAAAAAGAATTACAACTACATGACTTATTGTACGTAAATGAACACCTGACTTGTTATCATTATATGTCCGAAATAGGAACCGGATTCATTTATGACGAATTAAAAGCAGGAGAAGTATTCCCGCTTCGCAACCTGCCCTGCAACCACCTGCTCCTTTTTCTGGAGGGCTCTTGCACTCTGAGCTACAATCAGTTTATCGGCCATCATTTCGGAGCAGGAGAAATGGTACTGCTCCCCGGAGCGGCAGAATTTCAAGGCACGGTAAATGAGGACCTCAAGTTGCTTTACATGTCATTCAAAGTACCTATGAATGGATGCGACAAACTGCTTTTACAGAATTTACAACCCCATTGCACCCGAATACAATATAATTTCAGGCCATTACCTCTGCGATACCCTCTGAACACCTTTGCCGAACAACTATCCTATTGCCTGCGAAACGGTATTAATTGCGCACATTTTCACGAATTGAAACATAAAGAGCTGTTCTTCTATATCCGAGGATTTTACAGCAAAGAAGAAATCGCCGAACTGTTCTATCCGATTATCGGACAATCATTCGATTTCCGGAAATTTGTCGTCGATAACTATCGCAAAGTCCGAACATTGCACGAATTGATAGAACTTTCGAACATGAGCCGTAATTCTTTTATGCGTAGATTCAAAACCGAATTCGGAATTACGGCAAAACAATGGATGCTGAAACAAACCTGCCAACGAATGGCATACGCCTTTACACAACCGGAAGCGACGGTAAAAGAGGTAATGTCCGAATTAGGATTCGATTCTCCCAGCAATTTCAACCGTTTTTGCAAAGCTAATTTTCAGTGTTCTCCCTCAGAATTACTCCGGCGTTACCGGGAAAATCCCGAATGGTTCACAACACCCCAAAAGCAAGAAAAATCACAATAAACAAATCATTATCAGGCAATAGCATACAATAATAAAACTCACCTGTTATACGTACCTTCATAATTTTAGACCGACAAAAAGAAACGTCCGGTAAAAAAGAAAACACAATGGTACATTTTGATAAGCAATAAAAAGAAAATGTGTCTTACTTTTGTATCAGGAAACATACATAAGGAGGAAAAATAACCCTATACCCGATCATGCTCTATTAAGTATAGAGAAAACATACAAAAGTACAAAATTATAAGGCTGAAACCAAGGCATTGACCCGATCGACAACACTTTGGTCAAATTCTTTAAGATAAATTTGCGTCGTCTTTTCGGACGTATGTCCCAAGCTCTCGCTGATTACGGCAATCGGTGCGCCCAATGCTTTAGCCTGCGATGCCCAACTATGGCGGCTGACATACATACTCAAAGGAGTGTCTATTTCCGCCAGACGTGCAACCTCTTTCAAATTACGGTTTACCCGTTCCAAAGCCCGGCGGTATTGCCGGTACATTTCTTTCGGGTTACCACCACTGAGAACAGGAAAAATAAATTCAGTATCGTTTTCATATTTTGCAATCAGATACCGCAGTTGCGGCGTCAGCGATATCTGCAACCGCTGATCGGTTTTACGGCGGTTATAAACAATCAATCCGTTTCTCAAATTTTTCTTTTTTAACGAAAGAATATCGACAAACGGCATTCCTCTAGTGAAAAAGCCAAAAAGAAACAGATCCCTCGCCAGCTCAAGGTGAGGTTTCCCCGTCAGGTTCAGTTGATAAATCCGACGGAGCGCCTTTCTGTCCAATGCCCGCTTCGTGGTCTTGCAAGGTCCGATATGAAGATAACGGAACGGGGACTCCTTTGCTACGCTGTAACCGTCGATAGCCGCCTGATTGTAAATAGCTTTCAGATTACGCATATAAAAACAAATCGTATTGTTGCCGACACCCCTGCGCCAAAGAAAATCCGCATAATCCCGGATAAAAATGTGGTCGAGCTCTCTCAGAGAGATATTATGCGGACCGGTAAACAACGCTATGGAATGTCGGGTGCTCTGATAGGCAGCTGCCGTTCCGAATTTACCCAACAGCTGCTTACGACCGATTTGAAGGTCCATATAATGCAACAACCCAGAATCGCTTTGCGCAATCCGATAACGTATCAGGATATCACTCACAGAATAGGCCGGCTTACAGGATTCCAGCTCCCTGATATACCGGTCTATGTCCCTTCGTTGCCGCATCAAATAACAATTCATCGAACGCACCTCCCGAATACTGAGCTTAGAACCATCCGACCGGCGCACCTTTTGCGTCTGTAAATCAAACTCTTCCGGATAAAGTTTGTAAGGAGTATAAATCAACTTCTTTCTCCGCTGATGAATCAACTGAAACACCAACGGGAAACTTCCGTCTCGCAAGGCACGGCTTTTATTCAATAACAATTTTACACTTGCCATATTAACAATTAATATAAAAATAAAATTATTGCTATCGACCTTATTTACACAAAGCTTCTAAGACACCTTCTTTTTCGCACCCGAAAAATTTCTGAAACACACTACCCGAAAAGAGGAAAAATATCATCGGGAAGAATTTTGCAAAATATCTTACATACTTATTTATCTATATTAACAGTAAAACACCTCGAAGCATTTTAAAATACAAAATTTATCATTCTTATAAACTCCTACTATCCTGCCTGTTATGGTAAAAATAAAACTTTTGTCTCTCCTTTACTATCTACTCTGTGCCGGGCAAGATATATTAAATATAAATATCCGACAAATCCGAAAACATATCGGTATTTTTTAATAAACTTTGCCGGTATCATTAATGGAAACCCATTAAAAAACAAAAAATGAGTATTTTACAAACTATCCAAAACCTGAAAAATAAGCAATCTTATAAGATTACACCCGATTTTAAATAAAAAACAGGAAAATCGACATTTTAACAAACTAATCCCTTCCTGTGTTCAACCCCAATACTCCATACAAAAAGCTGTAATAGAAGCTATTCAAAATTATATCGACAAAAAAGGGGAGGGTATAAATTCTGATAATGAAAAGCATAAACAAAATAAAAGCTAAGAGGTTTTACCTGCTTAGCTCTTATTTTTACCGAACGTATGATTGATTATCCGAACAATATTTCTGAAAAATACTCTTTGAATTTCTCCGTTCCCATACTGAGGTATTGCTCGTAAAGTTTCTGACAAACACTGTCCGTAGGATAACGCAACCGGTCTTTCCCGTCTGTCGCAGCTTCCCATATTACACGGGCAGCATTTTCAGGCAGAGGAAATTCGGCATTACCGTCAAGCAGATATGCCCGTTGGTTGGCAGATACCTTTTCATACCCCGTCATATCGTTCAGAGGAGTCTGAAAATTCGTTTTTGTCCCTCCCGGAATCATCGACTTGACTGCTACCCCAAAAGGTTTCATCTCATAATAAAGAGATTCCACCATACCTTCCTGCGCCCGCTTCGCTGCTCCGTAAACAGCATCGCGAGGAAAAGCGATTGTTCCGGCCAGAGAAGTGGTAGTAAGGATAGCTCCGGAACGGCGTTTTTTAAAATGAGGTATGAACTGCTGCGTTACCAGCATGGTTCCTATAACATCCGTGTCGAACAATTTTCGAATGTCTTGCTCCGGTATCCGTTCGAGCGGAGCCATAATGCCATATCCCGCATTATTAAACAATACATCTATGTCATATTTCGCCAATACTTGCCGGCAAACCTCCTCAATCTGTCCTGAGTTCGTCACATCAAGCGGCATAACGACTACATTCGATAATTTTGCCAGCTCTTTTCCCTTCTCCGGGTTACGCATCGTTGCTATGACTTGCCAACCATTAGCGGCAAACAACTCCGCCGTAGCTTTTCCTATACCGGACGATGCTCCGGTAATAAAAATCGTCTTCATATCTCATATCGTTTTTGACAATACAAAATTAAAGTCATTCTGCTACCTACGTAATACCTGAATTACAGAATAAACAACCATTTTTACTTATTCGATTTCAGATTTCCGTTCACCCTTCCAAACAAATCCTGCCATTATATATCACAGGCCTATCAACCATTTTCTACGCAAAGTAAAATAGCCTGTAATTTTTCCATAATTGTCGGATTTTAATCTTATTTTTGCAAAAAATCCGGCGATGGTATCTGTCCTGAACCGCCGCCTATCCGGAATGTACTGACGATGCTTGTACAATTATGCTGAAAACACTTTTATTTATCGGAGCAGGAAGTTTCGCAGGCGGAATAGTCCGCTATCTGTTATCACGCGCCGTACAAACCCACTCCTCCTCGCCTTTCCCCTGGGGAACATTGGTCGTTAACGTACTGGGATGCCTGTTTATCGGCTTACTGTACGGCCTGTTCGAACGCGGAAACCTGCTGAACAACGAACTCCGTATATTCCTTACCGTAGGATTCTGCGGCGGTTTTACCACCTTTTCGACTTTCGTACACGAAAACTACTCCCTATTAGGGGATGAGAATTTTCTGCACTTCATATTATATTCCGTTTTAAGTTTCGCCTTAGGACTCCTGGCTGCTTACCTCGGACATTGGATAATCAAAATTTTCTAAAAACGATATCGTATTCCGAAAAGCTCTCCGACCAGATTCATAACTTATTTATCCGCACCCGATATTCGCCCGGCGAACACTGCATCAATGCCTCGAATTGCTTAATAAAATAAGGAACATTGTTGTAACCGGACTCATAAGCCACCTGCGAAACCGTCAGATAAGAATAAGACAATAACTTACACGCATGCTCTACCCTTATTTCGGCGAGGCAACGAAAAATACTTTTATCCGTCCGCCTTTTGAAATAACGGCAAAGCGCCGAAGGATTCCGTCCCACATACTCCGCTATGTCCTTCAACTCTATCTCCTCCTTAAAATGATTGAAAAGATAGGTATATACTTTATTGACCGGCTCATTCGCTTCATCTGAAATATTCGAACCGTTATACGCCGTCTCCGAAAGCGTTTTTACCTCCCTGCATCTGAATAACCTCTCCAAAATTTCGAAAACAGCTATCAAACGGGCTGTATATTCCAATCCGTCTATCATCCGGAACATTTGTCTCAATTCCTCATACAACCCTGTTTCATAAAAACGCAGCCCGTACTGGCTTTTCTGTAATAACGAACCGATATGGTTATAATCGGGAAGACGTTCCATATCAAGAGGGAAAATAGAAGGAAGAAACTGCAAAACCTCTCCTGCACTGGGCTCCGAACACTCCGACGGATTCAATTTCGTATCGCATAAATGAAAATGAGGAACATTACTGCCTATCAAAGCGATATCCCCTTTCTTATAATCGGCGACCCCCTCGCCTACGAACTGCTTTCCGCTTCCCCGCGTAAACAACATAAGCTCATACTCCTTATGTTTATGCCGAGGCAAAACGAACTGCGGATACAATATATGGCTGCATAATGTCGCCTTGTCATGAATAATTTTCCGTTCCAATACAGGCATGGCATTCTTCGATGAATAGTGCAAAAATAAAACAATATGCTGCAAATTAAGACAAATACTTTTCAAAAACGATATTTACCGAATATCAGAATCCGATTTTAGCCGTCCTCTCCTCTCTATCCACCATGCGATAAAGCTACAAACGACAATGACGGCTGCCGCCGCCCATAACATCTGTCCGGCAAGACCGGGCAGGAAACGGATTTTTGCTATCTTTGCAACAATTTAATTTTTATTCCGATGAAATTCAACGAACTCGATTTACACGAAGATATCATGCAGGGGCTCGACGCCATGAACTTTGAAGAGATGACTCCCGTACAGGAACAGACGATTCCCGTAATCCTTTCCGGACAGGATCTGATCGGCTGCGCCCAGACAGGAACGGGAAAGACCGCCGCCTATACCCTTCCCCTGCTCGACAAATTAGCACACACAGGAAACCCCGACAACGTCATAAAGGCATTGATTATCGTTCCTACCCGCGAGTTAGCCCAGCAAATCGACATACAATTCCAGGGATTCGCCTATTTTTTACCCGTCTCTACCACCGTGGTTTACGGCGGCGGCGACGGCATCGGCTGGAGCCAGCAGAAACAAGGAATGGTAATGGGCTCCGACATTGTAATAGCCGCGCCGGGACGACTGCTTTCTTTCCTCAATAACAGCAGCGATATAGACCTTTCCCATGTGGAATATTTCGTATTGGACGAAGCAGACCGCATGTTGGATATGGGCTTTTTCGACGATATCATGAAGATTATCGCCCATTTGCCCGCTCAACGCCAGAATATCCTGTTTTCCGCCACCCTGCCTCCCAAAATCCGGGAAATGGCCAAACAAATCATGCACAACCCCGCAGAGGTCACCATTGCCGTTTCAAAACCCAATGAAGCAATCGACCAATCCGCCTATATTTGTTACGAATCCCAAAAAATAGAACTGATACGCGAACTTTTCTCCGCTCCGGCAACGACCAAAACAATTATTTTCGCCTCCTCCAAACTGAAAGTAAAAGAATTGGTACATACCCTGAAACGGATGAAGATGAACGCCGCGGCCATGCACTCCGATCTGGAACAACAAGAACGGGAGAAAGTGATGCTCGACTTTAAAAACGGAAAAATCGACCTGTTGGTCGCAACCGATATCGTTTCCCGGGGAATCGACATCGAAGATATAGGGACCGTAATCAATTATGATGTGCCTCACGATCCGGAAGATTATATTCATCGTATCGGGCGTACCGCCCGTGCCAGTGCCGACGGAACCGCCATTACTTTCGTAAACGAAAAAGAACAGGGCAAATTCCACCGCATCGAACAGTTTATCAAACAGGAAATCCGGAAACGCCCCCTTCCCAAGCAACTCGGCGCAAGCCCCGTCTACAATCCGGACAGTTTCAAAAAAGGCTCCGGCAACCGTTCCCGCAATAACCGGCGTAACGGCAACCGCCGCCCGGACAACCGAAAAGGACGCAACGGATTATCTTTCCAAAAAGGACAACCCGAAAATACCGCAACGAACGCCGACGCATCCGGCAGTAAAAACAATGAAAAGCACGAAAATACAGGACCTCGTTCCGAAAACCGGGCACGGCGCCGTTATCCCAGAAGACTCCCTTTAAAAAAAGAAAAAACAGAATAGACCTACTATTTAGCATAATCTAAAAAACGGCAGTTTCTCCTGCCGTTTTTTATTATCCCATCCCCGCAATATCCCACCCGAAAACCCTGCATATGTTTCCCATAACGACCCGTAGGCACGCCTTTTTCTTTAAAATTTACGAAAGGAAAAACAAAATTTATTACCTTTAACGTAAAACCGACAGTTATGAAAAAACTATTTTCGATATTGGCGGGTATCTTAGCCGTGGGTTCGGCCTCCGCCCAGAACGATATGAACACTTACACTTATAAACTCGGGGAAGCAACCGTAACATTGCTTTCCGAAGGACAACAACAGGGAAATGGCTCGATACTCATCGGGGCAACCCCGGAAATGACGGCAAAATACATTCCGGACAATACCTTCCCCAACGCTTCCAATGCATTCCTGATTCGTACCTCCGATAAAAATATCCTGATAGACACCGGATTCGGAAGAAGATTATTCGATAATCTGCAATCTTCGGGGGTTACGCCCGAAGAAATAGATATCCTATTGATTACCCATATGCACGGCGACCATATCGGCGGTATGCTGCGCAACGGGGAAGCCGCATTCCCGAATGCCGAATTATATCTGCCTCAACCCGAGTACGATTATTGGACCAGCACGACAGAAATGAACCGTCTTCCCGAAAATAAAAGAGGCAACTTTCTGAACGCACAACAAGTAATAACGGCCTATAAAGAGAAATTGCACCTGTTCCAGCCGGTAGAAATAGGAACATCTGCTACCCCTTTACTCCCCGGCATACAGGGAATCGCCGCCTACGGACACACTCCGGGACATACCTTATATATGGTTGAATCCGGAAACGACAAACTACTGATATGGGCGGATTTAACCCATGCCATGGCTATACAGATGCCTTGCCCTCAAGTAGCCGTTACCTACGATGTAGACCCTGAAAAAGCTATTGCTTCCCGAAAAAAGGTATTGAAATATGTAGCCGAAAACCATATTCCCATTGCAGGAATGCATATCGCTTTCCCGGGCATAGGAAATATTTCCGAGAATACAGCAGGAAGCTATGTTTTCACTCCGGCAAACGAATAACCGCATTTCCGGTTGCCCGGGCCGTCGAAACCATCGGAAGGCAGGGATTCCCTGCCTTTTTCATATCCGGGACAAACGATGAATTCAGCAAACGGTAACTGTTTTAAGGAATCTGCTTTAACAAAACTTGCCGGATGCTATCGACGTTCTGTTCCATGACCCCGAAATCGGTACGTTTCAATTTGGCTTTGGTTATCTTAAAGTCAAAATCTTCCAGATTACCGAATATATCCACTCCGGCCTTGAACGGCAACGGAGATTTCATGATTGAAACATTATATTTGAAATTAAGGTCGAAAGTCGCCGGATCGAATGTCTGCGTTCCTCCTACGATAAAACGATAGCGGTCGATAGCCGCCTCGAACGGCACTACGTCGATTACCCCTTCCCTCGCTATTACATAAAGCCCTAACGAATCTATCATATTCCGCTCCTTATTCTTAAACATCAGCATTTTGGAAACCGTCTTGAACGTTTCGCTATCCATCAGCACCAACCGTGTCCCCGACAAGCTGATTACCGAAGAAAGAGAAGGAATATCCAACATCATCGAACTATCCAAAGTTCCGGTAGCCACCATATCAAAGTTCACAATCCCTTCAAAAGAACGCAACATCGGCATCATGGAATCCACCGCAGGCAGAAAAGTTCCTATCCTTGAAATATCGACATCTCTTACATTCAAGTTAAAAGCCGCTTCCGCACTTTTCGCCCCATGATTCCTATAATAGAGCGAAGTATGTACCGGAGCGTCCATTGCCCGCAGGTCGAGATTATCCAAACGGATAGTACCATGCCTTAATGTCGCCTTTCCTCTTATATCCTCCACCTCGATATCGGCTATTTTCATCTTATCCACCGCCAAATCCAGCACAAAATCGATTCTTCTCGGCACCTGTATCAAAGTAAGCACGGTATCGGCATCGTTCATTTCGGCTGGAACATTCGTATTCTCCGCCACACCTGTATTTTCCGTACCGTCCGCCGCATTATCGGCATTGCCGGCATCTGCGCCGTTACTCTCCTCAACCGTATTATCCGCACCTATCATACCCGCCGTACTTCCTCCGTCATTCGGAGCATCTGCAGCCAACTCCGTTTCATCAACCGCACCGCCGCTACCCGTATCGCCGGAAACGGCAATAACCGAATCGTCACCCCCGATTTCCATTTCCGTATCTTCTTCGTCCGGAAGATTGGCGATACTCTCATTCATCGCCATCAAAAGCTCGTTCAAATCGATCATCTTCGACCGGATAGCCAAACTGCCGCGCAACCCGTTCCGGTTACGGCGCAATAAAGTCGGCAATAAATTGTCTATATTTCCGGTAGCCCACATATCGGACTCACCCACCTTCAAACGGGTATTGTTCAACAATATGCTGCGGTCTTTAAAAGTCACCTGGGTAGAGGGCATCGCTATCTCGACAGGATAAAGCGCCGAATAAATCTTCAGGTTGGAAAAACCGACATTCCCGTCGAATCCCCATTGTCCCCTTTTCCGTTCCGGAGGCAGAAGCGACAAGTCGAAACCTGCCGACGACAAAAACAAACGGGTATCGGTAGGCGGCGAGGCAAAATACAACGAATCGGTATTCAACACCATTTTCAACATCGGACGGCGCACCTCCCCTTTA
The DNA here is from genome assembly GCA_018710935.1 of Candidatus Avirikenella pullistercoris. Classification (GTDB taxonomy): domain Bacteria; phylum Bacteroidota; class Bacteroidia; order Bacteroidales; family Rikenellaceae; genus Avirikenella; species Avirikenella pullistercoris. The sequence continues at coordinate 19,369 of DVIX01000012.1, forward strand.
TACGGCAATAGCTCCAAAGCGACTTTAGAATGCGACAAATAAGCGTTCAGCGTATCGGGAATTTCGGCAGAAACCCCTCCTAAGCTAAGCTCCGTATAAACCCGTGTTATCTGGGTAGAATCCTTAGCGACATCGCTGTCCACCAACATACCGATATCGTTCAACGACACCCGCACCCGCTCTTTATTGCGAAAACCCAAACCGCTGAAACGAATAGAAGCCGTGAGGTTGGAATCTTCCGCCCTCAACTTCCCTTCCGTCACATGATTTCCGAAAAAGAAATCGCCCTCTTTCATCATCATATAGAAATAGCTGCTGTCCGGCTCTTCCAATTCAGAACCGTCGAAACTCAACAACAAATCATGGAACGAACTGCTCCCGTCCAAAAAAATCTTTCCGTAATCCCTATGTTCTATATCGCTGTATTTAAAGGCCCCTTTCATCTGAATTCGGTTCGTTCCCTTTAATTCCACACCCGGCTGCAAAGGGAAAATACGGGTAAGATGTTCAAAATCGATTCCGGAAGTAAGCTCGAAACCGATCTCCGGAGAGGTAAGCAGATTCGTCACTTTGCCCTTTAAGTCGATTGCCGTGGCATTTCCCGCTGCAAACAAAAACCTGTTTATATTCAGATAAGAGGATTTCTTTTTCGATAAATCGACAAACAACTCCATATCGGCAGTAAGTTTGTCGATACCCCATTTCATTTTATTGTAACGCGCCGACGCATCCGCTATTTTCAAGGAAGCAGACGCTTCAGGGAATATTCCTTTTCCATAAACTCCTTTCAACGAAGCGATAAAAGTAACTTCGCCTTTTGTCGTCATTTTCTGTCCCGGTTTTACCAAATTACCGGGAATCAACCGCAAGAATTCCTCCAAAGAAGGAGTATGAAGTCCCATTCCCAAATCGACATCCACCGTTTTCGCTACGCTGTCGGCCCGCAATGTTCCCTGCATCCCCATAGCCAAACCGTTTACATCCACCCGCGCCTTATTGACTTTCAGAAGCAGCGAATCCCGGTTAAACACCAAATCGGACTGTACTCCCAAAGCAATTTTCCGGAAAACCACTTTCCCCTCCTGCCACAAGAAAAAATTTCCGATCGAAAAATCGGCTTTCAATGCGGCTATCCTTTTGGAGAGGTGCCCTTTCAAATCGAGGTTGGCATCGTAAATATTGGCAAAGAGCCGGTGATTCCGGTCATCCAATGTAATCATTCCCCGTTCCAGGCGAATACTCTTAATATCGATATCGGCAATATTCACCGTAGAAACCGAATCCGCACTGTCCGCAACGACCGAATCCGGCATAAAAACATCGAGCGTGGAATTTCCCAACGAATCGACAAACAGATAAATATGCGGGTCTTCGAACGCTATTTTCTTTACCCGTACCTTATTGCCTTTCAGAAATGCCACAGGATTCACCACGACCGTCGCTTCCGAAAAACTGACCAACGGAGTAATGGAGTCATAAGGCGTTACCGCCCCCTCTTTCACCTGCAACCCGAAATCGGGAAACGTACTGAAAAAGGTAAGCTCCACGCTGCCGATTTTCACATCGGCAGCCAACGATCTGTTAGCCACCTCGTTTACAATCGGCGTAATCCGTGCCGGAGTAAAGATAAAATGCAACAAAACGGTTACTACAAGCAGGAAAATCACCACAAACGATGCCAGCGAAAAACCTGCAATCCGAAGCGTTCTTTTTATTCCTTTTTTCATCTCTCAAAATAGCGGACAAACCGCTCTTTATTCATTACCGCCTTCAAAACGGCAACCTCACAAGACTGTGGATAAAATGGTATATCAACCCCGGTTCCATGATAACCGGGAAAAACAACCCGAACACCGCTCCCCAGATATGCGCCCTGTGGTTGATATTACCTCCTCCTCTCCTATCCATATATTGAGAATACCAGATATAGAGTCCCCCGAATATAATGCTGGGAACAGGCAGAATAGCCATAAAATAGATATTGCTCCACGGATCGAAAAAAATAGAGGCGAAAACAACCGCAGAAACAGCTCCCGATGCCCCGATAGAGTTGTAATATACATTATCCTTATATTTGTATACATCGGGAATAGATGCAAAAATCAAAGCTCCCAGATAAAGAACCGAATAGTTGACGGCTGCATTGCCTATATACCCTTCCGCCGCCAAATATTGCAACCGAAGCTCGATATTGGTACCGAACGACCATAATACCAACATATTGATCAGCAAGTGCATGGTGTCGCCGTGCACAAAACCGTGCGTAACGATACGGTACCACTGTTTCCTATGTACGATATCGTAAGGATTCAGCGACAATTTATAAAAAAGCGTACGGTCTTTGAAACACATCAGCGAGACCAATACCGTAACTGCTATAATAACCAGATTCGTCGTCGTTATCATTTAAATCTTATCCGTTTTTACAATTCACAATCCATTTTGCCCGGCGTTTCCCGTCTATAAGGCAAGTATCTTAATCACCAACTCCTTGAGCAGTTCTCCGTCACCGGCCGTTCCGCCGCCTATCCCTTTGCTTTTCATGTCGTATTCCCGCAAAAGTCCCAGTACGGCAAAACTCCTCGTGCTGTTATAATGAACCACCGCTTGCCGGTACTCTTTCAGGAAATAAGCGCTGGACACCTTCAACAGCCGCATCAGTTCCGCATCACCCGGCATCGGAGCCCTTTTCGCCTTGCTGTTCCAAATAACGATACCCAAAGTAAACAGACGCAAAAAATGAGAAAACAAAGCCTGTATCGTTACGACAAAAGGATTGTCTTTCGGGTTCTGTGCAAAATGCCCGACAATCAATAACGCCTTTTTCGCATCCCGTTCCGACAACGCCTTTGTCAGCTCGAAATTATTAAAATCCTTGCTAATACCGATATTCTGTTCGATATGTTCGGCACGTATCTCTTTCTCCTCCGGAGCAAGCCTCGTAAACAGCTTCTCCACCTCATTATTGATTTTGGAGAGTTCGGTTCCCAAATTCTCCACCAACATCGAAACCGCTTTCGGCTCTATACTCCTTCCTTTATTTCTAAAAAGTTCCAAAATCCAGGTCCCGATTTCATAATCCCTCGGACGAACCGACTCGAATACCGTTCCCGTTTCCGACAACTTTTTGTATAAAGCCGACCGTTTATCCAAATTTCCCTCCTTATAACAAAGTACCAGCAACGTTGTGTCCATCGGAACTTTCAAGTACTCCACCAACTGTTCAATGCCCCTCAGGCGCTGCGCCTCTTTGACAACCACCACATTATAAGCCGACAACATGGGATAGCCCCGGCATAACTCTATCAAATCGACCACATTGGTTTCATTGCCGTAAAGCACTGTCCGGTTAAAACTTTTCTCCTCCTCCGACAATACATTCTCGGAAATGTAATCGCTGATACGGTCTATAAAATAAGGCTCCTCCCCCATTAACAGATAGGTACGGCTATAACGTTTCGCACGCAACATCTCCATAATGCGTCCGAAATCATCCATACTCTGCCGGAATACTACTTTGCTTTTCGATACAATCGCCTTAGCCATTCTCAGAAACAATTATCGCTTTCAAAGCCATTCTCCCTAAAAAGAGTCCTGACCGCTTTTCTGCCTTCCTCTCCTATATCTACCGAAAAATTATTGACAAACATCTCGATATGCCTGCGGATAACCGTATCGGAAAGCTCGCGGGCGTACCGTTTCACAAAATCATACGAAGCGGAAGGGTTATTCATGGCAAAGATAATACTTTCCCGCAAAAGGGAATCTATATCGCGTTGCACCCGTTCCTCCAACTCCCGGCGCACGACAATAGCCCCCAACGGAATCGGCAACCCGGTTTTTCGTTCCCATACCTCGCCTAAATCGGACACTAACGAAAGCCCTTTCTGTGCATACGAGAAACGCTCCTCATGAATCAATACCCCCGCATCCATCTCCCCCGACAATACCGCCTCCGCAATATCCGAAAAGAGATACTCCCTGCGTTCTTTCACTTCACCGAAAGCAAAATTCAATAAAAAATTGGCTGTCGTATATATCCCCGGAACAGCTATCCGCACATCGCTTACTTCATCCGGATAAATTTTATGCCTGCTTACCAACAACGGACCGTTTCCCCTGCCCAACGCACTCCCCGCCGACAAAATCCGATACCTGTCCGCAATACGGGGATAAACCGCATAACTGATTTTCGACACGTCCGGCTCTCCGTCCAGAATATGCCGGTTTAATTGTTGTATATCCTCCATACAGAGTTGGAAACGATACCCCGAAGTATCTATGCGTCCATGCACCAGGGCATCGAACATAAACGTATCGTTCGGGCAGGTAGATATGCTGAGTTTTAAATCCATAACCGCTAATTTTTATGAATATCCGTCTTTTCCGAATAAAAACAATTTTTCAAATATAACGATTCTTAACCAGAATCATTTTTATCACCCGCCCTTAAAGAACATAAATTTTATCTTTCCGGCACATAAGCCTGCAAACAATTACCTATATTTGCAGAATACAGGATATGGCCGGGTATCAGAAACAAGTTTCTACAATTACACCTGTCTATGCCATATCGGCAGAATGCAAAACGCAGCCCGGTAATATCAAAAAACAAAATTCCGGGATTTCCCGATTTTGTCATACAGCATACAAAAGGCACCCCGAATAAAAACCAAAATAAATTTGGCATTTTTCATTAACCTTTCATTATATTTGTAGAAATAGGATTCGATTTCGGAATCGTTAAAACAAACAATAAAAAACTTTAATCGAATATCATTATGAAAAAACTTTTATTGCTGTTAGCAGCATTTACGGCAACGGCAACCGTAGCGTCAGCCCAACTCTCCTACGGAGTAAAAGGCGGTTTGAACATCAGCGATATTTCCCATTCCAAGAATTTTACCTCTTTCGATAAAAAAATGAAAACAGGTATTTTTGTGGGGGCTTACGTCGAATACCAATTCAATGATTTCCTCGCTATCCAGCCTGAATTATTATACTCCCGCCAAGGCGTTTCTTCCAAAGATAAGAGTACAGAAGATATTACCCGAAAAGCAGGCATACGCCTCAATTATTTGAATCTTCCCATTTTAGTAAAATTCTATCCGATTGAACGCCTCAGCATCGACGTCGGACCGCAAATCGGATATGCCCTCTCTGCCAAAAGCATCGGCCGCGTGGTAAATACGACTGACGGACGCTCCGTTACCCGCACGAAAGACCGGATAGACAAAAAAGATTACAACCATTTCGATTTCGGCGTAGCCATGGGGGCATCTTATAAACTTATGAACAACTTTTCCGTATTCGCCCGTTATTACCTCGGAGTAACCAAAATCAATAAAAAAGACAACGGATTTATCATCAGCGATAAAAATTTATCGAATCGTGTTATACAAATCGGTATCGGATGCGGTTTCTAAAAAGATACATCCATAAATAAAAAAGAGGAAAATAAAATTTTCCTCTTTTTTATTATCGCTGCATTACTTAACCTATTTAAAGTCCCGAGAAATTCATAATAAATCAAAAAGAAATATCGAATAAAACCCCATTACTGTAAATCCTGCCGGAAAAAGAATAAAACACGAAAAAGCGGGAAGACAGAAGAAGCTGAGAAAAGTAAAAGATAAGAAACCGTTAAAAACAAGTACAAAAAACAAGTACAAAAAACAAGTA
>DVIX01000013.1 GCA_018710935.1 Candidatus Avirikenella pullistercoris
AATATTTATTTAGGAAAGAAATATAATTTGCTAATTGTTTTAATAAACGGATATATGAAGAGAACAATACTGTTTTTATTGTTAGGTGTGTTGTTTGCCGGTTGTTCTGTCGATGACGATTTTAAGAATTTGAAGACAACGGTGCATACTTCTTTGCCTTTTGGGAATTTTACATTGACGGATGTGGAGTTGTTCGAGTTGACCGCTTTGGGGGAAGGAGGTATTTCCGTGGGGAATGATGATGTTATATCCATACGGGATAACATAGATATTTCGTTGTTGGGCGAAGATAATTTCAATGATATTGTCGATTTGGAGTTTACGCCGGCGCGTGATGATATAGGTGCATTGTTGGCTTCCGGTACGGTCGATATTCCAGAAGGGGGTGTCAGTGTTATTTATACGATTCATCTGGAGCCGGGGCAGAGTATTAAGGAATTGATATTTAACAGCGGGAAAATCCGGTTTCAGTATAATTCCAATTTGGTAGGCGTAACTTGTACGATTAAAGAAATTACGAGAAATGGGGTTCCTGTTACGCTTACTACCGGAGATGTTTTGGAATTGGGGACCGATGTAAAAGTGAATCCTATTCCGGGAACGAATGATTTGACATTTATATATGAAGGGCGTTTGAATGCAATGGGAGGCGTAACCGGGACGGCTGTCGCAGAAATTGATTTCGAGGATATTGTAGTGGAAAGTATAGACGGCTATTTCGGAAGGAAAGAGATAACCAGTTCTTCGGCGGATATCGTGTTGGACAACGGTGTGCAGGAATTTTTGGAAAGTACGGAAGAGGTTTATTTGAGCAACCCTGCGGTTAATATTCTTATAAACAATAGTTATGATATTCCGGCTTGTCTGAAAATTACTTCTTTGTCTGTCAACGGGCAGGAAATTCCGTTGAAGGCGGATGCTTATAATGTCAGCCGTTATCTGGTACAGAAAGGAGAGCAGACGATTCGGTTGGACAATAGTATTACTGCTACGGGAAAGGGATTCTCCGAGGCAGTTACTAAAAATACCAGAGAGCTTTATGTCGAGTTCGAAGTTATTTTGAATCCGACGGATGACGATTTGAAGAGTGAAGCAGGAGTAGCTCCGGTGAATGCATCGAATTTCTATAATCGGAATTCCCGGATGTCATCAGAGGTCTGTTTCGATATTCCGATTTATGGGTATTTTAAAAATATTCAATATACAGACGATTTCGAGTTTAATATCTCTTTGGACGGCAGTGAATTTCACCATAGCCAGTTTGTTATTACCGGAACTAACGGTTTCCCTTTGGATATAGAGATTGGTATGTATATGGAGGAGCCTCAGACCAAAGAGCTTTTGTTGTTGAACAAGCAGCCGTTGGTTATCGCTTCTACGAAAGAGAACTTGCGTCCGGACGATCCTGCTTATGCCCCTACGGTATTGGGAAACGATAACTATTTGCTTATCGAATTGGATCCCGACGTATTGAACCGTTTGGAAGATGCAAAGAATCTGATATTTAAGATCGAAGGCAGTACAATGAATATAGGAGAAAAGCAGGAAGTCCGTTTTTATTCGGGTACGAAACTCGATTTGCACCTGATGTGGGGAGCTAATGTAACACTCGATATAGACTAATCCGGATTAACAGATAAAGACGTTATTATGAGAGCAAAAATATATATATTATCGGTTATTTTATTGGTATTTTCTTTTACGGCTTCGGCTCAGGGCGATTTGTCGATGGTTGTGGGCGATACACCTCAACGGAATTATCTGAATCCGGCTTTTATGCCGAGAACGACTTATTTGGTGATTCCTTTTATAGGAGGAATAGAAATCGGTGCGGAAAGTTCGATCGGTTATGGGGATATTTTGAAAGATCATTATATCGATGGACAGCAGCTGGTGAAAAAAACGAAGAAAAATAATCCGCTTGCTTTGAAGGCCAATCTGGATTTTATCTCTTTCGGAGTACGTTTCAGGGAGAGTAATATGATTACTTTTTCGAATCGTATTCGGGTAGCGGGCGGAATTGATTATCCTTCGGATATTTTCAGGTTTATTTTCGATAATCCGGTGGTATCGTCCGATATTTTCAATATAAAGCTGAATTCTTCCGTTATGGCGTGGAATGAAACGGCGGTCGGATATACCCGGCAGATTGGCCGTTATTGGTCGGTAGGCGTTAAGGTGAAATATATAGCCGGGGTTGCAGCCTTGAATACGAATGCCACTTCTTTTAAAATAGATAAAACGGTTTCGGATTATACGATACAAGGGGATGTGGATATTATGTCGGGCAATTATAACATGGAAACATCGGAATTCGGGACGTCTTCTATTATGAAAAATCCGGGTGTCGCTTTTGATTTCGGGGGAGTGTATGCTTCCGATCAGGGATGGAAGGTAAGTCTTGCCGTAACGGATTTGGGTTTTATTAAATGGAATGCGGAAAATTCATCCCGTATTATTTCTCGCGATCTGTCCAAAAAATATGTCTTCAAAGGACTTGGAGATTTGAATGATGTGTTCGGATCGGCCAGTCTTGGCGATATGCTTGATTCGGTTTATCACGATATGATGGATGCCATTGAAGTCGATACGCTTACGGGTACCGGTTTTACGACGATGATGCCGGCTACGCTTCATGCCGGAGGCGAGTATGATATACGTGGGGATAATATACATAATGTATCGTTGAATTTTCTGGGTACGTTTGCTTATAAACAGCGGTTCAATTACAGCATTACGGCAGGATACCGTTATACCTTGCCCAACGGTAGATTTTCCGCAATGGGGGCGCTTACCCATAAAAGAACCGATCCGTTGGCTTTAGGATTGGGAGTTATGGCTAATACGCGGGGATTCCAGTTTTATGCTGCGACGAATTTCAGTGTTTTGGCTCTTCCCGGATGTTTGCGTAATATGCGGAGCTTTTCCTTGAATTTGGGCATGAGTGTTTTTCTCGGGAAAGGGCGTTTACGATAGTTGGAAATAAATATTTTTACTGTTTGTAAAAAGAATGAGGGGATTTAGGTATATAGTTTGGTAAAAAAATCGTATCTTACGGAAAATTTATAAAACGAGGAATATGGTAAATAAAGTAATATTAGTGGGAAATGTGGGAATGGATCCGGAAGTCCGCACATTTGAAGACGGTAATAAAATAGCGAGGGTAAGATTGGCGACGACGGAAAGGATTTATAACCCGTCGACGCAGGAATCGAAGGACCATACGGAGTGGCATACCGTCATTTTCCGCAGGGGCTTGGCCGGTGTGGTTGAAATGTATGTCCGCAAGGGAAGCCAATTGTATATCGAAGGCCGTTTGCGGACGCGGGAATGGGAAGATGAATCGAGAAATAAGCGTTATAATGTGGAGATTTATGCGGATGATATGAAGATGTTGGGACGCCGTTCCGATAATATGGGGGCTTCGACTTCTTCTTATCAGCAAGCTCCGATGGGACAGTCTTACGGACAGTCTGCAGGACAAGGAAACCGGTCTTTCGGAGGAGCTTCGGCCGGAAATTCCATAGAGAATCCCGTTATGGCGGATAATGAAGTGGATGACCTGCCTTTCTAAGATTAGCCGGGTACTGTTGTGAAGATATCCTTCCCCGGGTTGAGGGGAAGGTATTTTTATTTGAATTTTTCATATTTTCTAAAAATAAAACGGTTTATAAATGAATAATATCGAGTATATTCCGAAGCCGGTTGATGTAAGTGAAATAGAATTACCGGAAACACTTGGCGTATTGATGGAAGCGTTGGCGAAGAATGTCCATGAAGAGTGGGCGCAGGGACGTATCCGTGAGGGGTGGCGGTATGGGAAAGAACGGAATGACCGGCTGAAACAGCATCCCGGTCTTGTCCCTTATGAGGAGTTGTCTGAATCGGAACGGGAATACGACAGGAATACAGCGGTCGCTACATTGAAGTTTATTTTGAAAAACGGATTCGAGATAAGAAAGAAGGAGTAGCTTATGTCGAAAGGAAACAGGGAATCTATGGAGAAAGATAGAAAGATGACTTTCTGGAGCCGGTTTTGGCTGCGTTTCGACCGTTCGTTCGCAGGAGGACAGGGAAAACAGATCGTATGGCTGGCAGCTTTCGTGTTGTCGGTTATGGTAGTGGTGTGGCTGTTGCTTATTGTGTCGAAATACGATACGTCATTTTCTTTTTCTGAAAATATAGGGAACACCCTGAATAAGGTAATCAGCTATTTTTTCGATTCGGATGCTTTGCATGAGGATGTAGATTCCGGGACAGTAAGACTGCATCCTGTCTGGGCGGTCGTACTGAGTATGATAGGCATGGTATTGATGGGCGGGGCATTGGTTTCGGTGATTGTCAATATATTGGAACGCCGTGTGGAACGTGTCAATAATGGAGCTATTCCTTACCATGCGGTGGGGCATTATGTTATTATCGGCTTTTCGGATATGACTTCCGGTATCGTGCAACAGATACACAAAGTACAGCCGGATAAATATATTATTGTCCAGACGACGAAAAATGCAGAATATGTATTACGCCGGATGCGTGTAGATTTATCGGATAATCAAATGAATCAGGTTATTATCCGGCAGGGGAATCCGGTTATGGAACAGGATTTAAGGGAGCTTTATATCGAAGATGCCGTACGGATAATCGTTTTGGGCGATGAAGAAGAAGAACTTCACGACGCTAATAATATAGAGTGCGTGAAACATATTATTGCTATTCTTCCTGAAGGGCATTTGGTAAATGGCAAAAAATTGCAGTGTGACGTATTATTGAATAATCAAACCACTTTTGCCGTTTTGCAAAAGATAGAGATCAGTGACCGATGCAATCGGGAGTGGAACGGGAAAATAAAATTTCGTCCGTTCAATTTTTATGAAAGCTGGGCGCAGAAAGTGCTGGTTACCGATTTGGACATTTTTCGGGATAAAAAGAATTTGAAAATTTCTTATGAACCGATAGACAGAAAAGGAATTTCATATTTTTCCGATGATACGGTTCATATCGTAATTATCGGGATGAGCAGCATGGGGGTTGCTATGGGGGCTGAAACTGCGCGGATAGCCCATTTCCCGAATTTTATACGGGATAATACGAAGAAAACGCGTATTACATTTATCGATTCCAATGCCCGTCAGGAAAAAGAATATTTTATAACGCGTTACCGTCATTTATTTGAAGTAGAACAGTTCCGTTATATCGATATGACGGCGAAAGAGCCGGAGTGGAAGGTAGTCGATACGTATTTGAATAAGGATTTGGAATTCCTGAATTTTTTGGATGTAGAGTTTTCGTTTGTCAACGGTAGTTGTGAAATGCCGGGAGTGCGGGAACTTATTAGTAAATGGGCGGAAGATAAAAAGAGCTATACGACTATTATCGTATGCCTCGACAGTTCTCAGAAAAGTTTGGCAGCCGGATTATACCTGCCGGATGAGGTATTTATGAATCGGATTCCTTTGTTTATTCGCCAGAAAGAAAATAACTGTCTTTTGTCCGATATGATTTCCAAGGACCGGCGTTATAGCAATATCCGTCCATTTGGGATGATGAACGATTGTTTTTCTTTAGATATGGTGGAAATAGACCGGATGGCGCAGTTGATTAATTTTGTTTATAACAGCGGAGAAGAAGAGTATGTGCTGGATAAGGAGAAGGCGGAAGAGCAGTGGGAAAATATAAGTGTAGTGGATCGTTGGTCTAATATTTATAATGCGGTTTGTGTAGGAATAAAACAACGTTCTTTCGGAATTTCTGCCGGAATTGAATTGTCCGATGAACAAGTTGCGTGTCTTGCCGAAGTGGAACATAACCGTTGGAATGTGGAACGGCTGATGATTGGGTTCCGTATGACGAATAAAGACGAAAATAAGTCAATTACCTCCGTTGAAATAAAGAAAAAGTATAAAGTTTCGTGTATGGCGCATTTCGATATCCGTCCTTACAATGCATTGCTGTTTGAAGCGAACAAGTATGATATAAAATTGTCGAAATGCTTACCGCAGATTATTCCGGACTGGAAAATTCCGGATTTGGAAGATGAAGATAAAGAATAATAATTTGAAAATGATAAAGACGGTAGGAGTAAAAAAGAGTTTCGGTCCTCTTGAAGTTCTGAAAGGAATTGATATCGAGATAGCGAAAGGGGAGGTCGTTGCTATTGTCGGCCCTAGCGGAGCCGGTAAGACAACACTTTTGCAGATATTAGGGACACTTTCGCAACCGGATGCCGGAGAGGTTTATGTGGATGGTGAACGGGTGGATGTCTTATCCGGAAAGGCGCTCTCGAAATTCAGGAACAGCCGGGTAGGATTCGTATTTCAATTTCATCATTTGTTGCCAGAATTTACGGCGTTCGAGAATGTTTGTATTCCCGGATATATCGGAGGGAAGAACAGGGACGAAGTGGAAAACCGGGCGAAAGAGTTGTTGGAAATGCTGAATATGTCGCACCGCATGGAACACAAACCGTCCGAACTTTCTGGAGGGGAACAGCAGCGGGTAGCCATTGCAAGGGCGTTGGTAAATAATCCGGCGGTCCTTTTTGCGGATGAACCGTCCGGTAATTTGGATTCTAAGAATCGGGATGAGATACATAACCTGTTTTTTGCTTTGAGGGAAAAATTGGGACAGACGATTGTGGTGGTGACGCATGATGAACATTTGGCGGAATGTTCCGACAGAAAGATCGAATTACTGGACGGAACAGTTGTTTCGGTATAACGGGAAAGAGATGGATGGTGCGGTAAAAGAAGATTTGAAGCAATTTTTGGATGAGTTGGTCGTCCGGTATAATACACCTGATTTTATAGAATCGGACCCAGTGAGTATTCCTCACTCTTTTTCTTCACCGGAAGATATCGAAGTGGCAGGTTTTTTCAGTGCCATAATAGCGTGGGGAAATCGGAAAAGTATTGTAAGGAATGCCGATGCTCTGATGAAGCGAATGGACAGAGAGCCTTTCCGTTTTGTGAAAGAGGCGTCGGAAAGGGAGTTGATGCCGTTGGCCGATTTCGTTCACCGTACTTTCAACGGGAGGGATTGCATCTATTTTGTGAAAGCATTGAGAGCTATCTTTGCCCGTTATGGCAGTTTGGGCGGGTATTTCCAGCAGAGTTATGCGCAGTGCGGAGATATGAGGCAGGTGTTGGCCGGATTCTGGCATTGTTTTTTCGCATTGGAACATGATAAAAGAGTGGAAAAACACCTTTCCAATATAGAACGGGGAGCCGCTTGTAAACGGCTCAATATGTATGTTAAATGGATGGTGAGAAAGGACAACGGAGGAGTGGATTTCGGTTTGTGGCGTCGGATACCTGCCTCGGCGCTTTATTTGCCATTGGATATACATACGGGAAATACGGGACGTATGCTCGGTTTGTTGAAAAGGCGGCAGAACGATTGGCGGGCGGTAGAGGAGATAACCGGTGCATTGCGGGAATTTGACGGGGCGGATCCGGTAAAATACGATTATGCTCTTTTCGGGGCAGGAATAGATAAAATAATAAGATAAAAATGTCGAATGATTATTTCCGGTTCAAGCAATTTACCGTTTATCAGGGTGATTGTGCGATGAAAGTCGGTACCGACGGCGTATTGTTGGGAGCGTGGGCGGCATTGAGGAGTGAAGGGAATGCGGGGACTCCTAAAATATTGGATGTGGGGACGGGAACGGGAGTGATAGCCCTTATGTTGGCGCAAAGATCGCCCGAAGCGGTTATAGATGCGATAGAGATAGACGGACAGGCGGTACGGCAGGCAAGGGAAAATTTTGAACGTTCACCGTGGAAAGGACGGTTGAATGTTTATGAAACCTCTTTTCAGCAATTTGTTCCGAATGTGAAATACGATGTGATTGTTTCCAATCCCCCTTATTTTATCGATTCATTGAAAAATGAAAATATTTCGCGTATGGTTGCGCGCCATACGGAGTTGTTGCCGTATAATGATTTGATAGACGGAGTGTTGCGTTTGTTGGATGAGAGAGGGGTATTTTCGGCTATTTTCCCTTATAAGGAGGCGAACCTCTTTGTGGTGGAGGCTGCTCTGAAAGGATTGTATTGTGTCCGAAGAATGGATGTAAAAGGGGTTTCTTCCAAACCGGTAAAACGGGTTTTGTTGCAGATGGAAAAGAAAAAACGGGAGCCGTTGGTGGAGGAGCTGGTAATCGAAGAAGGGGGAAGGCACTGCTATTCGAAGAAATACAAGGCTTTGACGGAAGACTTTTATTTGTAGGAAACGAGGTAAAATATGGAATCTTATGCCCGATTTTTTGGAAAAAAATGTAATTTTGTGTAATATATGATACCGTAAACGGAAAATTCGGGAAAATTTCGATGCCGGATATTGACGGGACGGTAAATATTTAACTATAAAATAGAATGGTTATGAATTGTTTAATACGTAGTTTTTGTCTGATAACGCTTCTTTGCGGAGGGGCTTATGCCGTTTCGGCTCAATCTGCTTCATACCGCATGGATATTCCCTATATCATTCCTAAAACGGCGATTAAAGTGAAGCTGACAGTGGAACAGGAGGTGATAAAGAAGGGCCCGTATGCGAAATTTGCACAGCAATATTTGGGAATAACCGCTCCGTTGAATGACAAGGTGAATTATAAAATCGTGGAAGCGGCATTGTCGGGATATGATGAAGCCGACTTGTCCAATATCTATATGTTGAATAATCCGGCTGCGGCACCGGTAGATATGATTGGGAAAAAAGTGGGGGCAATCGGCGAAGCGCCTGTGTTGCCGCATAAAAAAAGAGAAGGAGTGAATAAGCTGTTATTTTCCGATATGGGTAGCGATCCGGTTGTCTTTTCTCCTTCTTCATCTTATTCGGTCGATCGTTTGAGTATGCGGGAAAAGAGTCTGGATGAAATGGCTGCCGATGCAGCAAATACGATTTATACATTGCGTAAACGTCGGTTCGACCTGGTAACAGGGGAGATGGGCGATGCTGTTTTCGGTGCAGGATTGAAAGCAGCTATCGAAGAGATAAACCGTTTGGAAGAGGAATACCTCTCTTTGTTTGTAGGGAAGAAAGCTGTCGTGACGAAAGTATATGAATACGATGTTGTTCCGGTTCAGGGACAAAATAATTATGTGGTCTGCCGTTTTTCAGAAATGAACGGGATTGTCGATGCTATGGATGTGTCGGGAGAGCCCGTTTTGTTGACTGTTACTCCGGAAGGAGGCGTAACGGCATCGCCTGAAAAGAAAACGGTGGTAAAAGGGGCTGTTTATTACAGGGTAGCGGATATGGCGCAATGCAATTTGTTTAATGGAACGGCATTGCTCGGTTCTTCCCGCATACCGGTATTGCAGTATGGTACTACCGTAGAGGTCTCGTCTGTCAAATAATCGGGAGAAAATGGCAGTTTTGAGAAACAGACCTTTCCGCTGTATTAACCTGAATGGGCGTTTGATGGATATGGGCGGTCGGATGATAATGGCGATAATCAATATCACGCCCGATTCCTTTTACGCAGGTTCCCGTATCTCTTCGGCCGAAATGTTGGAAGAGAAAGTAGCAGTGGCGTTGAAAGACGGTGCGGAGATCATCGATATAGGAGGATATTCTTCCCGTCGGGGGGCGGGTGTCGTTTCTGAAAAGGACGAGATAGAGCGGGTGCTTTGGGCGTTGGAAATTATTCGTAAGAAGTTCGGGGATATTCCTGTTTCGGTGGATACGTTCCGCAGCGGAGTTATCCGTGAGGTGATTTCCGGTTTTGGAAGTTGTATTGTAAATGATATTACCAGCGGGGAAGCGGATTCGGGAATGTTGGAACTTGTCGGAAAATATAATCTGCCGTATATTGCTATGCACATGCGGGGAATGCCCGATACGATGCAGTCATTGGCAAATTATGAAGATGTAACGAGGGAGGTGATATCCTATTTTATCGGTAAAATGCAGCTTTTCAAGGAATATGGAGTCGAACAGGTGATATTGGATCCGGGGTTCGGTTTTGCCAAGACTACGGAACATAATTTTGAGTTGCTGCGTAATTTGGGACAATTTAAAATATTCGATGTGCCGTTGTTGGTAGGGGTATCGCGTAAGTCTATGGTATACCGTACGTTGGGGGTAACTCCTGCCGATGCTTTGAATGGGACGACGGCGATTCACTGGGAAGCATTGCGCGGAGGGGCCAATATCCTTCGGGTGCATGATGTGAAAGAAGCGAAAGAGGTGATTACATTGTTTGAAGCGTTTGCCGGCGCAGGAGAAAATTGATTTTGCTATGGATTTTTTCGATATTAAAATATTGGATATTCTCGATATTTTTTTGGTAGCTGTAATTATGTTCCAGCTGTACAAATTAATAAAAGGGACGAGTGCATTCAGTATTTTTATCGGTATATTTTCTTTTTATGTGTTGTGGATTGTGGTGAAAGCTCTGAATATGGAGCTTTTATCCCTTATTTTGGGGCAGGTCATAGGGGTAGGGGTGATCGCTTTGATTGTCGTGTTCCAACAGGAGATACGCCGTTTTTTACTTTATATCGGCAACCGCTATTTTTCCGGAGTGAACCGGACTCTGAACCGTTCTTTGCGTTCGGGGGAGGATTCCGGTTATATCGATGAGGTGGTAACGGCCTGTGAAAATATGTCGAATACCCGTACCGGTGCTCTGATTGTCTTCGCCCGCCGGAACGATTTGAGTATCGTGCAGGAGACGGGGGATGCCATTAATGCCAAAGTATCGCACCGGTTGATAGAAACGATTTTTTTTAAGAATACTCCTTTGCACGACGGGGCGATGATTATTGTAAATCAACGAATTGAAACGGCTCGGTGTGTGTTGCCTACCACTGAGAGAATCGATGTCCCGGCTTATCTCGGGATGCGTCATCGTGCGGCTATCGGAATAAGCGAACAGACCGATGCCGTGGTAGTAGTGGTTTCGGAACAAACCGGACGGATTTCTTATGTCGAGTCCGGACAGATATATTCCAATCTTTCTACTGTAATGTTGAAAGAAAAATTGGTTAAAAAAGTATAGTTTTATGTCGTTTCGACCTTTTTTGCCGAAAGTTTCCTCTTAAAAATTAAAAAATAATTATTGTCACTTTTATTAGGTTTTATTACCTTTGCCTAATATTGGTTTTTCGTTCTTCCCGAGGGGGAAAGCTGGTAATTCTCAGAATGTAATACTATCTAAAAAGTTAAATTTATACACGAGATGACAAAACAGAAAAAATTTATCACATGTGATGGTAATTATGCTGCAGCCCACATTGCTTATATGTTTAGTGAAGTGGCGGCCATATATCCTATCACACCATCTTCGACAATGGCTGAATATGTTGATGAATGGTCGGCTAATGGTCGTAAAAACATCTTCGGACAACGCGTAAAAGTTGTAGAGATGCAATCGGAAGCAGGTGCGGCAGGAGCTGTTCACGGCTCTTTGCAGTCAGGTGCTTTGACGACCACATTTACGGCTTCGCAAGGATTGCTTCTTATGATTCCGAACATGTATAAAATTGCCGGTGAATTGCTTCCCGGTGTGTTCCATGTATCTGCCCGTGCATTGGCATCCCATGCTCTCTCTATTTTCGGCGACCACCAGGATATTATGGCTACTCGCCAGACAGGATTCGCTATGTTGGTGTCGGGAGGAGTTCAGGAGGTGATGGACCTTTCTGCAGTTTCTCACCTTGTGGCATTGAAATCGAGAGTGCCGTTTATGAATATTTTCGATGGTTTCCGTACTTCTCATGAAATACAGAAAATCGAAGCGCTCGAAATCGAAGACCTCGAACATTTGTTGGATAAAAAAGCTTTGGAAGCTTTCCGTCAGCGTGCACTGAATCCGGAACATCCGGTAACTCGCGGTACGGCTCAGAACCCGGATATCTATTTCCAGGCTCGCGAAGCATCTAACCGTTTCTATGATGCTGTTCCCGATATGGTTGCTGAATGTATGGAAGAAATCAGCAAAATTACCGGGCGTCATTATGAACCGTTTAACTATTATGGTGCTCCGGATGCGGAAAACATCATTATTGCTATGGGGTCCGTTACCGAAACTATCCGTGAGGTAATCAACTATTTGAATGCAAAAGGGGAAAAAGTAGGATTGGTTGCTATTCATTTGTACCGTCCGTTCTCTCCGAAATATTTGTTGAAGGCTATTCCTGCTTCCGTGAAACGTATCTGTGTGCTTGACAGGACGAAAGAGCCGGGAGCCGATGGCGAACCTATTTACAAAGATGTAAAAGACATGTTCTACGGAAAAGAGAATGCCCCGTTGATTGTAGGCGGAAGGTATGGTCTCTCTTCCAAAGATACTACTCCTGCGCAGATCGTTGCAGTATATGATAACCTGAAGGCAAATGAACCGAAGAATCATTTTACCGTAGGTATCGTGGATGATGTAACCTTTACATCCTTGCCTATGGGGCCGGAAATCAGCATGAACCATAAGGGCTTGTTCGAAGCTCGTTTTATCGGTCTGGGCTCTGACGGTACAGTAGGTGCGAACAAAAACTCGATTAAGATTATCGGCGGTTCTACCGATAAATATTGTCAGGCATATTTCTCTTACGACTCGAAGAAATCCGGAGGTTATACCTCTTCTCACCTTCGCTTCGGGGATAATCCCATTATGTCGCCATATTTGGTAACGACGCCGGACTTCGTGGCTTGCCACGTTCCTGCTTACCTTGGTAAATACGATTTGCTGAAAGGTCTGAAAGACGGCGGTACATTCCTGTTGAATAGCGTATGGGATGAAGAAACCACTAAAAAACACTTGTCGGACAGCATGAAAAAATATATGGCTGACCATAAAATCAATTTCTACATTATCAATGCAACGAAAATTGCAGCGGAATTAGGATTGGGCAGTCGTACCAATACGATTATGCAAAGTGCTTTCTTTAAAGTAGCTAACGTGATTCCTTACGAACAGGCGGTAGAAGAAATGAAGAAAGCGATTTACAAATCTTATGGCAAGAAAGGTGAAGATGTCGTAAATAAAAACTATGCAGCGGTAGATCGCGGAACGGAAGTTGAAAAAGTAGATGTTCCGGCAGAATGGTCTGACCTGAAACCGGTAGCTCCTGCAAGCGAGCATCTTCCTGAATTTATCGCTAAGATTGTAGAGCCGATCAATGCACTTGAAGGGGATAATCTGCCTGTAAGCGCTTTCTTGGGACGGGAAGACGGTACTTGGGATGCAGGTACTTCTCAATATGAAAAACGCGGTGTTGCTGTAAATATTCCGGAATGGCAATCTGAAAACTGTATTCAATGTAACCAATGTGCGTATGTATGTCCTCACGCTGCAATCCGTCCGTTCCTTTTGACGGAAGAGGAAGCTGCTGCAGCTCCGGAAGGCACGAAACTGGTTAAAGGAAACGGTGTATTTAAAGAGTATAAGTTTAAGATTCAGGTTAGTCCGTTGGATTGTACGGGTTGCAGCAACTGTGCTAATGTTTGTCCTGCTCCGAATAAGGCTCTTGTGATGAAACCGCTTGAAAGCCAGTTATGCGAAGTAGATCGTTGGAAATATATGCACGAAAAGGTCGGTTATAAATCAACGGTGGCAGATAAGACGAAAACGGTTAAGAACAGCCAGTTCGCTCAGCCGTTGTTCGAATTCTCCGGTGCATGTGCAGGTTGCGGTGAAACTCCGTACATCAAAACGATTACTCAATTATTCGGTGACCGTATGATGGTGGCCAATGCAACGGGATGTTCTTCCATTTACGGTGGTTCTGCTCCTTCCACTCCGTATTGTACGAACAGTGAAGGACATGGTCCGGCATGGGCTAACTCTTTGTTCGAGGATAATGCTGAATTCGGTTTGGGCTTGAATCTCGGTGTCGAAGCTTTGCGCGACCGTATCGCTGAAACAATGAAAGAGGCTATCGAAAAGAATGCTTGTTCCGAAGAGGTAAAAGCGGTTATGCAGGAATGGCTCGACGGACGCCATGACGGCACTAAATCCGAGGAAGCTACTAAAAAATTGTTGCCTTTGATAGAAAATAGCGATTGCAGCTATTGCAAGGATATCGTTTCTTTGAAACAATATCTGATTAAGAAATCCATGTGGATTTTCGGTGGCGACGGTTGGGCTTACGATATCGGTTACGGCGGCCTTGACCATGTATTGGCATCCGGTGCGAATGTAAACGTATTGGTTCTCGATACCGAAGTATATTCCAATACCGGTGGACAATCTTCTAAATCTACTCCGATCGGAGCTGTTGCAAAATTCGCTTCTGCGGGCAAGCGTGTCCGTAAAAAAGATTTGGGAGCTATGGCGATGACTTACGGTTATGTATATGTGGCACAAGTAGCTATGGGTGCGAACCATAACCAATTCTTCCAGACGATTAAGGAAGCGGAAGCATATAACGGACCTTCTTTGATTATTGCTTATGCTCCGTGTATCAATCACGGTATCAAAGGAGGCATGGGTGTGTCTCAGATGACGGAAAAACAGGCCGTTGAATGCGGTTACTGGCATTTATGGAGATACAATCCAACTTTGTTGGAAACAGGTAAAAACCCGTTCTCATTGGATTCTAAAGAACCGAATTGGAGTAACTTCCAGGCATTCCTGAACGATGAAGTACGTTATACTTCCCTTTATAAATCGTTCCCGCAGGAAGCTGAAGAGTTGTTCAAAGCGGCAGAAACGAATGCTAAGTGGAGATACGAATCTTATAAACGTTTCGCTGCAATGCAATACGATAATAAAGAGGAATAATTCTTTATTTTGGAAAAAGAAAGCTGCTTCGGAAGAGGCGGCTTTCTTTTTTTATAGGTGTTCGAAAATTTATTGTATCGGAATATCGGAAGTTCTTATTTTTTATGTTTGATAACGACGAAATTTCCGGTAGCCTGTTTTATCTCGAAATCGGTGATGATGACGCCGAATATTTTTGATTGGTTGAAGTCATAAGTATTGATGATGGGATGTCCTGTTTTCGGATCTCTCCATACGACTTGTATGATATTGTTGGTAATATGGGTGGATAGGCACTCCGTTTCGCCGGCATTGCCGATAATGTTGTCGGAGATACCGATCCATTTGAAACGGTTTTTACCGGTAAATACTATTTTGTATTCATCTCCCATACAGAAACCTTCCGACCATTTCTGGTACAGTTCCATGCTTTCGGGATGTATTATTTCTTTGGCATCATTTAATTTTTCCTGAACCATTTGTGCCATATTGTTTACTTTATCTTTTATAATATCTTTGATTGTATTACCCATATCATCGATTTTAATTTCTCTTTCTTCCATAATGTTGTGATTTTATGTTTATATTCATTACTTGTATTTGAGTATGAATGTGCAATATTCCTGCCATTTTAAAGTGATAGGTATTTATATGGGAAATGGGACAATCGCTGATAAATGTATTCGTGAGAAAACAAAAATAGCAGTAAAACATTGTTTTACTGCTATTTTCTAAAGTTATTGAAATTATTTACTTCACTTCCTCAAAATCAAAACGGTATTTCTTTCAGCAACTTGCGTACATGTGTTGCAAATATCCTGCAAATCCGAAAATAAGCATCCATAAGCAACACACGCTCTTGACTGCAAAAGTATGAAATTTTCTAATAATTATCGTGATATAAACGCATAATAATCAAAAGTCTGTGACGATTTAACAGATTCTTCGGTTTTATCCTTACCTTTGTATTAGAATTAGGGCTTTATACCCAAACAACAATAAGAAAATTATGCAGATACATAACAATACATTGATAGTGGAATGCTCTGCTTACGATTTCAAGGAAATGTTGGAGCGTAAAAAAGTAAAGTCATGGCTTAAATCCGTGTCGGCTTTTGCCAATACGGATGGTGGCAGTTTGTTCTATGGAGTGAACGATGACGGAGAAATTGTTGGTTTGGAGAATCCACAAGCCGATGCCGACTTTATCAGTGAAATGATAAAAGCAAGACTTGACCCTGTACCGGAAGTTCAACTTATTCCGATAGAACACGAAGGGCATACCTTTCTTGAAGTGAAAGTAAAGGCAGGAATGCTGACACCTTATTATTATTACCAAGACGGAACACGCACAGCTTATGTAAGAATCGGCAATGAAAGCGTAGAGTGTAATTCGCAACAACTTCTTTCGTTGGTATTGAAGGGTACGCATATGACATGGGATTCACTGCCTACCCAAGTGGATGCCAACAAACATTCTTTCATTATTCTTGCCAATACCTTCCGTGAGCAAACCCATCAGGAATGGAATGACAAATATTTGGAATCATTCGGACTGGTAACTCCTGACGGCAAACTGACCAATGCCGGATTACTGTTTGTGGATAACTGCACCGTATTCCAATCACGTATCTTCTGTACCCGTTGGACCGGACTATACAAGGATGATGCCATCAGTTCCGTAGAGCATAGGGCTAACCTTGTATTGCTATTGAAATATGGCATGGATTTCATCAAGAACTACACCATGAGCGGCTGGGTAAAGATGCCGAACTATCGCTTGAACCTCCCCGATTATTCCGATCGTGCCATCTTTGAAGGATTAGTCAACCACCTTATCCATAGAGATTATACTGTAATGGGTGGTGAAGTACATATTGATATTTACGATGACCGTGTAGAACTAGTGTCACCAGGTGCAATGCTTGACGGTACACAGATTCAAGACCGTGACATATACAAAGTGCCGTCCATGCGCCGTAATCCGGTCATTGCGGATATGTTTACTCAATTGGACTATATGGAAAAACGTGGATCGGGTTTACGGAAAATGCGAGAACTTACAGAGAAACTGCCTAATTTCTTGCCAGGCAAAGAGCCACAATATCAAACGGAAGCGACTTCTTTCTATACCACTTTCTATAATCTGAACTGGAACGAAAGCGGAAGAATACCTGTTGACGAAGTAGCCTACAGGGTAAACAGTACCCTCGAAAAGTACCCTGTAAACGAAGAAAATTCGGTCGAAAAGTTCGGTGTAAATGCAAAAAAGTTCGGTGTAAACGAAGAAAGTTCGGTCGAAAAGTTCGGTGTAAATACGGACAAATTTGGAGACACATCGAAAACACAGAAAAAAGTCAGTAAAACTGCACAAAAGATAATCGACCTCGTTATTTCAGATCCTTCAATCACAGCTGATAATATGGCAAACAAGATTGGTGTAACTAAGCGTGCTATAGAAAAAAATATCAAGAACCTTAGGAATATGGGAATTTTGGCTCATGAAGGTTCTGATAAGACTGGCTATTGGCGCATTATTATCAAATCATAATAAGGAGGGAAACGCATGACTATCTTTATTTTGGTATCAATTTTACTGATGGCGGCTTTGGCAATCGCTGTGCTTATGGGTGTTTCTCCTACGCGCCAGAAAATTAAAGTCTGGGCGATGTATGTTGGAGCAGCTTTTATGGTGGTAATTGCTCTTATTGTTTGCGACTATATTGATGTATTACCGGATTTTCCGTCCAAGCTACGATTTCATGCGGTATTGACACTCGCCATGACCGTAGGATATCTTTGTGTATTCATGGCTTGCATGGAAAAGTATAATGTTTTGAAACGTAAGAACCGTATGCTTGAAGAAGCGCTTACTGCAAAAGAACAGGGAAAAGTTTCTATTCTATTGGAGCATCGGAATGAAAAGCAACAAGCACTTCAGCAAGGAAAATTTGAATGGTTGGCAGATAAAATCTATATGTTTACAGAGGAAGAACAGAAAGCTATTCTTGCCAGTGCTTGTACATTTGCAGAACACGGTTTGATAGTTACTCCCTCAATAACCATTCAGCCCAAAGACACATGTAGCCAACAAGAGCTCATGTACTTCGTTTACTCTGCTTTTTCCAATATGGGTAAGAAACGTAGTGATATAGTAAGTTTCCTATACCAAATTTTCATAGCATATTTCCCTGCCGGTGAAAGTTCTGTATCTAAGAAGATGCCGGGATTTGATTTAAGGAGAGACGAGAAAAAGAATGCGGTTGATTTATAGTTATATATACACAATCATTTTAAGATAATGAGTACAAAATTCTTCAATAATGGGACAGGACATACGCTTTTCGATAAACTGAAAGGCATCGCGACGGAAATGGCGACATTCGACAGGTTTCTTGCTGTGGTCGGATTCTTCCGCTCGTCAGGCTATTTTAAATTGAGGAAAGAACTTGGCGATGTATCTGAAATAAAAATACTGGTCGGAATAAACATTGATGACATATTTCGCCGCCATAATAAGGCCATGCTTATGCTTGGTAAAGAGGGTGAAGCTAAGGAAAAATACTTCAAGAAGTTCAAACAAGACATCATTGATGCGAAGTATGATCTCGAAGTGGAAGCCGGCATTCTTCAGATGTGTGATGACCTTGCAGACGGACGGTTGGAAATGAGAATACATTCCACCAAGAACCTACACGCCAAGTTTTATCTTTGCCTGCCACAAAACCACAATGAGAATAGTGATGGATGGGTAATCATGGGATCTTCCAACATTTCTGAATCGGGTTTGGGTATAACCCAGTCACCTCGATATGAGCTAAACGTGGTCATGAAGGATTACGACGATGTGAAATATTGTTTTGACGAATTCTGTACCTTATGGAATGAGGCAGTACCACTTACTCCTGCCGATATTGATGATTATAAGAAACAAACCTATCTCGGCTATCAGCCTACACCTTATGAAATATACATTAAGGTGCTGATTGATACTTTCGGCAACCAAGTGGAAGATGACTTTACACTTGAACTGCCCGATGGAGTGAAGGAACTGAAATACCAAAAGGATGCCGTGATACAAGGCTACCAAATGTTGATGCAACATAACGGTTTGTTCCTCGCTGATGTCGTAGGTTTGGGCAAGACCATGATTGCCACGATGATAGCCAAACGGTTCATTGAGGCCAATGGAAGAAACACCAATATTTTGGTCATTTATCCACCTGCACTTGAGGATAACTGGAAAAAGACATTCAGGCAATTTGGGATATATAAGAAAACGCAGTTCATCACCAACGGGAGTCTCTCTAAAGTGCTTGATGGACGCGATCAGTACAAAGATAAGGAAGAATTTGATCTCATCATCGTTGATGAAGCACACGGATTCCGCAGTGACGGTTCCGGCAAATATGACGAGTTGCAGAAAATTTGCAAATCTCCATGCTCCAACATTGGTTTGTTACGTAGTATCCATAAGAAAGTCATGCTGCTATCCGCCACACCGTTGAACAACCGCCCCGATGACCTACAAAACCTTTTACTGTTGTTCCAAAACAGTCAAAGCTGTACCATTGACGGAATTCCCAATCTTAAAAGTTTCTTTTCACCTCTTATTATAGCTTACAATAAGCTGATGCGTGAACGCGACACCCGAGACGTAACGGAAGACGTGGATAAGATTTACGACAAGATTAGGAATAATGTAATTGACAAGGTAACTATACGGCGCACGAGGAACAACATCCTCAACGACCCAGATTACAAGCGAGACATAGAAACACAAGGCATAGTCTTTCCGAATATCCTGCCGCCAAGCGAACTCATATATGAAATGGGAGAAGCTATGCGTGGTAGGTTTTATGAAACTCTGAAACAACTGACTGATGGGAAAACCAAAAAGAATCCCAATGGCACAGGAATCGATTATGCCCGCTATCGCGCCATAGAATTTCTTAAAGAAGAGTACAAGGGAAAGTACAATAATGCAGAACACATCGGAGAGACCTTGGCTGGCATATATCGCGTTCACATGGTGAAACGGCTTGAAAGTAGCTTTTATGCTTTCAAAAAATCACTTGCCACACTCCTACGCATCACGAACGACATGATAAATATGTTCGAAGAGAACAAGGTTATAATAGCACCTGATTTAAATGTAAAAGACTTATTGGCAAAGGGACTAGAGCTTGACGAGATAATAGAACTTGCCGTTGAAAAAGGTTTTTCAAAAGATGACATTCTCTATACTGGTGAAGCCTTTGAACCCAAGTTCAAGGATATGTTGCTCCATGATAAAGATATTTTGGAGCACCTCTACGCAGAATGGACAGAAGAAAAAGACGATCCGAAGTTCGACAAGTTCAGAAAAAAACTTGAAACGGAGTTCCTCAATAAGTCCATCAACCCTACGGGCAAACTAGTGGTCTTTTCTGAAAGTGTTGATACTCTAAATTATCTGCATGACAAGCTGACAAAAGAGCTCGGCAGGAAGGATGTACTGAAAGTGATGGCAGAGAATCGTGACCGACTAGATAAAGTGATAAAGGACAATTTCGATGCCAACGCTCCGCACGACGAGGGGCGTTACAATATCATTCTCACCTCTGATGTATTGGCCGAGGGTGTCAACCTGCATCGCGCCAACGTGATTGTCAACTATGATTCACCATGGAATGCGACTCGTCTTATGCAGCGCATAGGCCGTGTGAACCGTATTGGCTCAACTGCACTGAACATTTACAACTACATGTTTTATCCATCAAAGCAAGGCGACCACGAAATACAGCTATATAAGAATGCTCTTATCAAGTTGCAAAGTTTCCACTCTGCCTTTGGTGAGGATGCGCAAATCTATTCACGCGAGGAAATTGTACACCAGTTTACTCTCTTCGACAGCAATGTCAAAGACAGTGTGGACAAAAAGATAGCTCTGCTCCGTGACTTGCGTAAACTTTACAATAACGACCGTGAACTTTACCATAAGATAAAGGAACTGCCCATGAAAAGCCGTGTCCTGCGCAATACAGGCAAACATTCTGGCAAAACAGTGGCATTTATTTCATCTGAGGTGAAAACTGAATTTTATTTGGTAAACGACTACAAAGTGGAAGTAATCGATTTTCTCGAAGCCATAAAATACTTGAAGGCAAAGCCTGAAGAACAAGCTATTCCTTTTGCGATTGAAACTGATACACCACACTATGGTCATGTCAAGGCTGCTATAAACAAATACAAATCGGAGTATATTCAAATCAAGGACACTGACGTGGCCAAAAGGACGGATCTCGACCGCACGGCTCTCGAAGCAAATACTTTTCTTCGCCATATCAAACAGATTACAACCGACAGGAAACTGATGGAATGGTGCGACATCCTTACGGCTTATATCAACGAAGGCATATACGCCCGGTTGCCGCGAGAACTGAAAGTCATCTCACGCGAATATAAAGGCGACCGCGCCAAGATGAAAACCGACGAGTATAAGATACAGGAGAGAATCAGCAAGCTGCTTGAAGAATACCAAATTAAAGCATCTGAAAAAGAGAGTGAAGTAAAAGATCTTTCCAATCCGAGAATAATCATTTCCGAAACTTTTATTTAACAACGAATACTTATGACTACATATACAGACACCCAACTAAGAACCATATTCCAATCACAGTTTAATCCCGGCGATTGGCTGAATCTTTTGCAGAATTTTTTTAGCGCAACCGAATTAAGACGCACCCCCGAAGAACTTGATACGCCCGATATAGGGCAAGGCTATTATCTTGGTTACATCGATACACCCGACAGCTACCGTATCGGTTTATTCCGTTATGACATAGCCGAAGGTTCAGTGGCCAACAAGCGTGTAGGGTTGAGGAACTTGGTACGCTCATACATCAACCAACACTATGGAAGTTTTGATGCCGCCCTTTCCGTGTTTGACAGCGGCGACCATTGGCGACTATCGTTTATCTGCGACATCAAGGACGAAGCGACATCACCCAAGCGTTACACTTACGTTTTCGGTGACGATTACAATCTTTATAAAACACCGATAGAACGTTTCGTTAAACTGAAATCCAATGGCATCACGTTTGCCAACCTAAAAGAAGCTTTCTCGGTGGAAGCTTTATCAAAAGACTTTTATAACAAGCTTTATCTATGGTATCAATGGGCCTTGTCACCAGAAACTGGTGTCACATTCCCTAATAATCCAGAAACAGAAAAAGATGACAGGGAAAATCTGCACGTAAAACTAATTCGCCTGATTACAAGGATGTTGTTCGTCTGGTTTATAAAGCAAAAGCATCTTGTGCCTGATAATATCTTTGATGCAAAGGCGTTGAAGAATATACTTGTAAATTTTGACGAAAAATCATATGAAAGTGGCAACTATTATAATGCCATTTTGCAAAACCTCTTTTTTGCGACACTCAATTGCGCCATTATAGACGAAGATGGCAATCCTCGTCATTTCGCTAATGCTTCTGCCCGTGATACACGCAATCTGTATCGTTATGCTGAGATGTTCAATATGAGTGAGCAGGAAGTCATCAAATTATTCTCATACATTCCATTTTTAAACGGAGGATTATTTGAATGTCTTGACAAGCCAAAGGGGTTATATATAGATTTAGAACATGACATCCTTTATGATGGATTCAGCCGGAATGCAACCCGTTCGTCCAACGGTAATTATAAGTATAGAGCTTTCATACCCAACGTATTGTTCTTTAATGATGATGAACAACAGCTTGGTCTTATAACATTGTTTAACCAATATAATTTTACCATTGAAGAGAACTCTCCCACAGATGCTGAAATTTCTCTTGACCCAGAACTGTTAGGACGAGTATTTGAAAATCTGTTGGCTGCATATAATCCCGAGACACAAGAATCTGCCCGTAAATCAACTGGCTCGTTTTACACTCCACGCGAAATTGTGGACTACATGGTTGACGAGTCTCTAAAAACCTATCTGCTTGGTGCTGGAATAAGTGGGCTTAATGCAAATATGCTTGACACATTGTTTCACACTCATACCATAGAGTCTGAATGGAACAAGGAGATTGTTGACGGCGTAACCGATGCATTAAAGAGGGTAAAGATACTTGATCCAGCCTGTGGGTCTGGTGCTTTTCCTATGGGGTGCATGCTGCGTATAGTTGAGATTGTTGAATTACTCCACAATGATGAGATTGACCGTTATCAGCTTAAGCTCGACATAATTGAAAGCTGTGTGTTTGGAGTTGACATCCAGCCCATAGCAATGTTAATTTGCAAGCTACGCTTTTTCATATCTCTTGTGTGTGAGCAAAAAGACATTGATTTTAACGACCCGACTCACAATTACGGCATCAATACGCTACCTAATCTTGAAACGAAGTTCGTTGCCGCCAATACCTTATTGAGTGCTGAAATACGTAAATTTGACAAAGATTGGACAGCCGATGACCAGCTGCGTAGTTTACAAGAACAACTCCTCACTATTCGCAATCATCATTTATTAGCAAAAGGACGTAAGGCTAAACGCCTATGCCAACGTGAAGATAAGGTAAAGCGAGCAGAAATATTGCAATATATTGTTGATCATGCTCAAAAACTGGATGAAAGGCGTATAGCCGAATTGGAAGAACAAATAAAATCATTGAAAACTCAGCTTGAGCAATATAAGGAAGAGGTGTGGATTGACGAAACCCGCCCCGTCGAGAACACTCTGTTTGGTCCTGTCCAAACGCCACAGACACTATTCCGCAAAGACTTGAACGAGCCCAAACGAAATGAACTGCTCAAAAGTATTCACAACATTGAGGATAATATCAAAAAGGAAAAGCGTAAAGCTGAAATCAATGGCTTCGAGGCTGCGGTTAAACAAATTACCGAATGGGATCCATACGACCAAAATTCCGTTAGTCCTTTCTTTGACCCTGAATGGATGTTTTGTTTGAAAGAAAAATTTGATATAGTGATAGGTAATCCACCTTACATATCTACAAAAGGCATCTCAGAAAAAGACAAAAAACGCTATGAGCAAGAGTTTAGATTCTCAGATGATACATACAATTTATTTACATTTAAAGGGTTATTCCTCTGTAAATCTAATGGTTCGCTTACTTATATTACTCCCAAAACCTATTGGACGACTCAGACAAAACGTAGTATGAGAGAATTTTTATTGAGTAATAAAATCAACTATATATTTGATACCGCCAACCCATTTGAAGCAGCAATGGTTGATACTTGTATTATTCAGGTATCAAAAGTAAAGATGCCCCAAGCCCATTGCGTGAAATTCCTTGACGGAACTAACGATTTATCACATCCTAAAGTTTTCTCTCCTGTTCCACAGAGTATTTTCTTAAACACTTTGAATTGTGTTATATTCAAACCAACACAACTCAATATGAGAATTTATGAACTTTATGGAAAAAGGGTTAAAGAGCTGTATGAAAAATGGTGGGACAAGATTAAAACATCAAGGGATATAGCTAAACATCAAGCAGAACTTGAGGCTTATCGTAATAGTCTTAAACCTGGAGATATTGCACTTCTAGGATGTCTTACCGAAGGAGGTCAAGGTTTAGCAACAGCTAATAACGGTAAATATATAGCAGTTCGCCGTTCAACCAAATGGGCTAAAAATGTCATAGAATCTCGTCCTAAGAAATTGGCAGAAGCCATCAAGAAGAAAAAAATAAAAGTAGAAGGGTTGGAGGCTTTTTCAACTACAAAAGAATTCTTACAATCCTTGCCAGAGAATGAAATTGCGAATCTATTTGACAATTTAAAAGAACGATATGGTCGTGATATTTTTGGACAAGGTTATATCTATAAAATTATTGATGATAGTGAAATAGCTAATGTTGATGAACTCACTCAAGATGAGAAAGAGAATGGAATAGATACATCAAAAAAATATTATGTTCCTTATGACAAAGGTGATAAAGATGGAAATCGTTGGTATTTAGAGACTCCATTTGCTATTGCGTGGTCTAAAGAGAACGTCCATTTTTTGAAGACTAATTCTGGCAAAAAAGGAGAAGGTATGCCTGTCGTTAGAAATCCACAATTCTATTTTAGAGAGGGATTTTGTTGGAATAATGTCTTGACGACTTATATAAAATGTAAACGTAAAGAAAAGTCCGTTCAAAGCACAGAAAGTATGAGCTTATTTTCTTGTTTAAAAGCTGTTCCTGAGTATTATGCGATATGTTTGATGAACTCTCGCCTTGTCGCCTTGTATGTGGATAATTTTATAAATGCTACTTCTCACTGTACAACGGGAGATGCTAAACTCATTCCAATTATAATTCCCGATCGAGATGTGTTGGAAAAATGCAAAACGATATTTGAAAAAGCATTTATTGCACAAAAAATCATTTCTACAGATGTTGTTACAACATCTGTAGAAATTCAAGATTTGATAGACGCTGAAAGAGACAATGATTTATTGTTCAACCAATTATATTCTATATAATTGAAATACAATAGAATCTATTAATTCTTGCAGAATTAACATATCTTTTGTGATAGAGTCTGTTCCTTTTGAATGTAAATCTGTTATTTTGATAGCAATGGCCTTCTTTACTACATCACATACAGTTTTTAATGAATCTGAGTCTGGAATAATAATTGGAAGTTGCCTAGCGTCATTAATTTGAAAATGAGATGTATTATTAATAAAGTTATCCACATATAGGCTTATAAATTCAGAATTTATAAGCCCTACAAAGTATATATCTGGAATATCTGTCATTGTAAATAGACTCATGCTCAATACATCAAAAATTCCATTAGACTTAACTCTTGCTTTTAAATAGGTAGAGTTGACATCTATCCAACAAAATCCCTCTCTAAAATAGAACATATGACCTTGATAACGTGCTTTAGGGTCTGTCTTCAAAAAAAGGACGCTAATATTAAATTCAATATATACCTCTATTCCAACGCCCATTTTTAGATTTTATGGGTTCTCGAATTCCAGTATAAGCTAAATATCTATATAAAGTTCCTCTTGCAATCTTTAATTGTTTAGCAATTTGCGGAATACTCATTCCGAAATCAAGTTTTTTACAAATATATTCGTGTTTTGCGGTGCATATAATATTTAAGTTTTGATTTCTTTTTCCCATATTTCTTCCAATGTGTTTACCTTCTGCTTTTAATCTTGCCAATGCTTCTTTTGTTCGTTGGCTAATAAGATTACGTTCAATTTCTGCAGATAGTCCGAAAGCAAATGCAAGGACCTTACTTTGTATGTCTTCTCCCAACCGATAATTATCCTTTATAGTCCAAACTCTACACTCCTTTGTCATGCAGATATTTAGAATTTCCATTATCATGAAAAGGTTTCGTCCCAAACGGGATAGTTCGGCACAAATAATCAAGTCATCTCTTTGCACACGTTTCAACAACTTGCCTAATTCGCGCTTGTTATACGATTTTGTACCACTAATGGTTTCTTCAATCCAGCCATCAATCACCAACTCATTGCGTTCACAGAAATTACTTATCTCAAAACGCTGGTTCTCTACAGTTTGTTTGTCACTGCTTACTCTAATGTATCCGTAAATCATAACTTTTAAATTTATATCATGCATATAATATACAGACATAAATTAAGGAATCCCTTTACAAATAATTAGAATATAAAGGGATAATGTAAGAACTATGTGTTAATTCTCTTTTTTCATTGATATTATATTTTTTTATCAAATGCTGATGCTGTTCCTTCACTGCCCGATACATGGAATAATGCGCAAAGGATTCTTTCTCATATTTCAGGCTGCTAATAGAAGCAGCAACAGCCCACATCATAATAATGACTATAAGAACCGCAATATGTATAGGAGTTTAATATGATGTCCTCGTATAAACACTAAAATTGTATGACGGTATCGAACCTTGCCATATCATACGATAAAGAACGTCTTTACTAATGCCGTAAATCAGCATAGCCTCTTTTACGGTTAGATACCCCTTGCTGGATGGTATTCGTCTAATCAGTGCTTGGCGTATTGTTTTTTTCTCTTTTGCGATATGTCTTTTTTTGTATGCTTTCTTGGAACAAGCAGGGCAACAATACTTCGACACTAATGTGGGAGGAGTAAAGATTTTACCGTACTCCTCGCAACTTCTTTGAATGGTGTAATTTCCTCTTGGCATATTCTTCTCGTTTTAAATGGTTTATATCACTTAAGTTGTATCTTTTCACCAAATAAGATGTGTCCAAACATGTTGCAAATAAGAGATAAAAAATCCTATAGAAAACACATAGCAATCATGAATCCCATAAACACAAAAAGTGTGAAAATCATTGATTTTCACACTTTTTGATTATTGTTTATTATCTGTTTCCTTATCGGAATTATTTGACTTCCTCGAAGTCTACATCGGTTACATTGTTGTCGCCTCCGTTATTTGCCGAGTTGTTCGCATTTCCGGCATTAGGATTTGCTTGTTGTTGTCCGGAAGTTGCGCCGCCTTGGTTTTGTGCGGAGTAGATATCTTGCGATGCAGCCTGCCATGCATTTTGCAGTTCAGTGGAGTAACGGTCGATATCTGCGATGTTTTGTGCTTTATGAGCTTCTTTCAAGGAGTTGAGTGCGGTTTCGATAGCAGCTTTCTTATCGGCCGGAATCTTGTCGCCATACTCTTTCAACTGTTTTTCCGTAGAGAAGATAACGCTATCGGCACCATTCAATTTTTCGATACGTTCGCGTTCTTGTTTATCTTTCTCTTCGTTTGCCTTTGCTTCGTCACGCATACGTTGTATCTCCTGTTCGGTAAGTCCGGAAGATGCTTCGATACGGATTTTTTGTTCCTTACCGGTTCCTTTGTCTTTAGCCGAAACATTCAGGATACCGTTTGCATCGATATCGAATGTCACTTCGATTTGAGGTACGCCACGCGGTGCAGCGGGTATGCCGTCCAGATGGAAACGACCAATAGTCTTGTTATCCCTTGCCATAGGCCTTTCTCCCTGCAATACTAAAATTTCTACGGAAGGCTGGTTATCTGCTGCAGTGGTAAATACCTGGCTCTTACGTGTCGGGATAGTGGTGTTTGCATCGATTAAACGGGTGAATACGCCGCCTAATGTTTCGATACCTAAAGACAACGGAGTAACATCCAGCAAAAGTACGTCTTTTACTTCACCGGTCAGTACGCCGCCTTGGATTGCAGCTCCGATCGCTACTACTTCATCCGGATTTACGCTCTTGGAAGGAGCCTTGCCGAAGAAATCCTCTACGATTTTCTGGATAGCCGGAATACGGGTCGAACCGCCGACGAGAATTACTTCATTGATATCGCTTGTGCTGTATCCTGCATCTGATAATGCTTTCTTACACGGCTCGATAGTAGCGCGGATCAAATGGTCTGCCAGCTGTTCGAATTTGGCACGTGTCAAGGTGCGTACAAGATGCTGGGGCACTCCATCTACCGGCATAATGTACGGCAGGTTGATTTCGGTACTCGTAGAGCTGGACAATTCGATTTTCGCTTTTTCTGCTGCTTCTTTCAAACGTTGCAATGCACGCGAATCTTTATGTAAATCGATATTGTATTCGTTCTGGAATTCGTTTGCCAACCAGTCTATAATAACATGGTCGAAGTCATCACCGCCCAAATGGGTATCTCCGTTGGTCGATTTTACTTCGAATACGCCGTCGCCCAGTTCCAGGATAGAAATATCGAATGTACCACCTCCTAAGTCGAATACGGCAATCTTCATATCGGAAGATTTTTTGTCCAAACCATATGCCAATGCGGCTGCTGTCGGTTCGTTGATGATACGGCGGACTTTCAGGCCTGCGATTTCACCGGCTTCTTTGGTAGCTTGACGCTGTGAGTCGGAGAAATAAGCAGGAACGGTAATAACGGCTTCCGTTACATCCTGACCTAAATATTCTTCTGCCGTTTTTTTCATTTTCTGAAGAATCATGGCAGAAATTTCCTGCGGAGTATACAGACGATTATCTATATCGACACGCGGTGTATTGTCTTTACATACTACTTTATACGGTACACGTCCTATTTCCGACTGAACTTTGTCACAGGTTTCCCCCATGAAACGTTTGATTGAAAAAACGGTACGTTCCGGGTTTGTGATTGCCTGACGTTTAGCAGGGTCACCTATTTTTCTTTCTCCATTGTCGGTAAAAGCGACAATAGACGGGGTTGTACGGTGTCCTTCGCTATTTGCGATTACCACCGGTTCGTTACCCTCCATAACAGCTACACATGAGTTAGTTGTTCCTAAGTCAATACCAATAATTTTTCCCATAGTTATATTAATTTTTTTAGTTTTTCATTTTTTATTTAGAGTATGAACAATCATTGTGCCAAGAGGAAAAAAGGATTGAATAAGCCTTTTGGAAACGTCTTTATGACATATTTTAACCGATTTTATGACAATTTGTCGGTTCTTCATTCGGTGTCGGAATGACATTTTTGCAAATATCGTCTGTCTGTCCGGATTTCTGGCGGGGCAGAAAATAGGGAAAAATTGTTTTTATACTTATATTAGGATGTTTTTGGGGAAATAATTTGATTTAGGGATTTATGGATAAACGATATCATTATCTTTTTTTCGATTTGGATAATACTTTTTGGGATGTACGCCAGAATCAGTATAATGCCCAAAAGGAGCTTTTCGCCATGTATGATATGGGGCGGTATTTCGGAACTTTTGAGAACTATTTGCAGAGTTATGCTTCAATAAATGAAAAGTTATGGATAGGTTACCGTGACGGGAAGATCGGCCAGGAGGAGTTGAGGAGCGGCCGTTACGTGAGGTTGCTCCGTTCGGTCGGGATAGACGATGAAAGTCTGGCGATGCGTATGAGCGATGATTATCTGCGTATCGTACCTTCTTTTCATGCGTTGATGCCTTATGCGAAAGAGGTGCTCGGTTATCTGTACGGAAAAGGTTATCCGATGGCATTGATAACGAATGGTTTTGAACAAGTACAACAGGATAAAGTCAGACGGGCCGGGTTATCGGATTATTTCCAATATGTAATTACGTCTGAGAAAGCCGGATTTACAAAACCTAATGCCGGAATTTTTGAGTATGCTTTACAGAAGGCAGGGGTGAAAAATACAGAATCGGTAATGATAGGCGATGATTCGTATAACGATATTTATGGGGCTGTTAAAGCGGGGATGGATACGGTTTATTTCAATCCTGCCGGAGAGAAACATGAATTACATCCTACTTATGAAATAAGGACACTTGCAGAATTGAAAGATATTTTCTGATTAATTGATGGCGAATGCCGGATAAATCCAGTCGGGATTCTCTTCCTGCCATGTGTCTTCTGCAGAGAAAAGGTGTGAAATATCGCAGTTCTCGATATAACGTATATCGGAGTGGGATATATAATATTCTTTATTGTTGATTCGCAGATATACACCGTCTTGCAGGATGTTCAATACCTCTACTTTCGACGGAGTCTTTCGTTCTTTTTCCATAATCGGATAAAAGGTAAATCGAGTATATGAAAAAGCGGCAAACCGGATTGATTCCGGACTGCCGCTTTTCGGATATGGTTTTTATTTGGATTTCTGGTTGGCGGTATATTCCTTATTCAACCCTTCCATTACTTCTTTTGTAATATCTAAAGCGGGATTTCCGACGAGGATAGTGTTGGTTGCCCCGTTATTGTTCAAAATCATATCGTATCCCTTCTCTTCGTTGTATTTGTTGAGGTATTCGATAATATTGTGCCAGATATTGTTGAACATAACCTGTTCTTCTTCGGCTAAATCCGTCATTACCTGGTCGCGGTATTGCAATAAGCTTTGCTGGTCAGTCTGCAGGCCTTGTTCTATTTCCAAAGCTTGTGCCCGAGTGACTAATCCTTTGGTGACTTTTTCCTGATAATCGGCAGCTTTCCGTTCCAAACTACGTGTTCTGGATTCCAATTCGCTTTGTACCTTCTCAGCTTTTTCCCTGTATTTTCCTTCTAATTCTTTGAAAAGAAGATAACCGTTGATTAAAGTGTCGTTATTGACATATACGATATTTGCTGCTACCGGGGAATTAGCGGTCTTGTCAGTAGCAACCGCTGCGGTATTGCCGTTTCCCTCTTTCGCATTGTTGCCGCATGCAGCGAACAAAGCTACTGTCATAACAACGAATAAGACACGTAGAGATTTTTTGTTCATATTGCTTAGTAGTTTTAATTTATTTTTGAAATTACAAACCTACATCATTTTCTGAAATAAAACAACCGAAAAAGGAAGAATTATTTTAATTTTGCGGATGAGGAATTTTGCATTGTAACTTTCCGATTGGTTTAAAAACAGAAAAGGTCATCGTATGTTCGATTATATTTCCGGAAAAATAGATGAATTGCAGCCTGCTGCGGTTACTATCGACAATAATGGTATCGGTTATTATATCAATATCTCTTTGCAAACTTTTGAGGCGATATCCGCTTTATCGGAAGCCAGGATATATGTACATCAATATTCGATAAGGGACGAATTGCCTGTTATGTACGGCTTTTTTACCCGGCAGGAACGGGAATTGTTCCGGATGTTGATAAATGTGTCCGGAGTGGGAGGCAATACGGCGCGTATGATTCTTTCTACTTTTACATTGACGGAGTTGAAGGAGATTATCTCTGCAGGGAAAAGCCATATATTGAAAACGGTTAAAGGGTTGGGAATAAAAACGGCGGAAAAAATCATCGTCGAACTTCGCGATAAGATTGCAGCTTTCGGTGTGGAAGAAGACGATATCCGTTCCGACAGGCAAGGACATATTATCGTCGATAACGATATTTATGAAGAGGCGCTTTCGGCACTTACTATGCTCGGGTTCTCCCGGCAGGCTTCGGGAAAAGCGGTTAAACATATCATGTCGGAAAATCCTTCGGCTAAGGTAGAGGACGTTATTCGGCTCGCTTTGAAAAAATTATAGCCGGCCTGTTTGTGAATCTTATTTTTCGGGGGCTTTTGAGGCAGATATAAAAGTCCGGTATAGGAATTTTTTTTGGACGTTTTATCGTATAGTCGAATCGGTATTTCGCAGGAAATAAAAAAGGCGGGAAAATCTCCGGCCTTTTTTATTCGTTTATCCGATATTTCGGATTTATGAGGTTGTTAGTAGAGGACGAGGTTACCGTCCGGGTAGACGTTTACGGACATATCGAGGCTTCCTGTTTTTTTCAGCAGCAGGTTATAATATTCTTGGCCATTCTGGTATTGTTGGTATTTTGCCATATCTACTTCATATCCGCTGTATGCAGGATAGTTCAGTACATTCAATACTTTTTCCGGAACGTCGGCCAAAAGAACTTTCCATTGTGTCATTATCCATTGATTGTTTTGGTCGAATAGGACTTCCTTTACTTTATTGTCATTGATAATGTCTACTTCTGTTTCGTGCGTTTCGAGACTAAAAGCCTCTATAATTGGAGAGTTCGTATATTTTGTGTTAATAAAATTTGTAACGGTATTCGGTAATGAGCTGCCGTTTTCGCTATTGTTAGCTTGTTTTACAATATTTCCGGCATCGTTGAAACCG
Organism: Candidatus Avirikenella pullistercoris; assembly: GCA_018710935.1. GTDB lineage: Bacteria > Bacteroidota > Bacteroidia > Bacteroidales > Rikenellaceae > Avirikenella > Avirikenella pullistercoris. Next base: position 32,232 of record DVIX01000013.1, read on the forward strand.
AGTATCATTTCGTTATTGCCGTTTTTTATGTCTATTAAGTAAAGGGGATCCAGATTGATGCCTTCCATTTTTTCCGCATCGTCATCGGCGTTCCAGGAGGAATATATGCTGTTTGTCAATCCGGATTGTACGTTTGCCGGCAATTCTTTGTATGCCATATCGGTTTCTGTCAGAATCCAGGTACCGTCTTTGGCAAACCATGCTTCGTTTTGCATATTGTTGTAAGTAAATTCCGCTTTTTCGTAAGCGCCTGCTTTTTCCCATGTCGCATTTTGTGCCCCGGGATATTTGGTGTTGAATGCCGATATTACAGGATTCGCCGGTTTATGCCCGCTGTCATCGTCGTCTTTATTACAAGAGAAAAAGAGCACGGATGCCAACAAAAGGGATGGAATAAGAAATAATTTGATTTTCATGATATTTACGATATTAAACTATGATATAGTATAATTAATTCGAGAAAATAGTGTCAAAATTGATGCCGAAATGATTTTAGAAAGGGAAAACCGGCAATGATAAGGAGAGCGGTTATGAAGCGATATTCGGAAAAACAGTCGGTTTATTTTCCGGAATGCATTATCTTTGTGCAATGTTTAACCATATTTTCTGATATATGATTAATCTTTTTTACAGTTTTAAGAGCGCTCTTAAATATTATGTAAATGGAGGCGTAGTTCTTATTATTGCAACGATTTTGGCTTTGATAGTGGCGAATACCGGTCTTAGCGAAGCTTATTTCTCGTTGTGGAATTTGCCGGTATCTGTCAATATCGGCGATTTTAATCTGCTTCAACACGGTGGTCATGACATGACATTGATGCAATTTATCAATGATGCTTTGATGGCGATATTCTTTTTTGCCGTGGGGCTTGAGATAAAGCGGGAGATATTGGTCGGCGAATTGTCCTCTCCCAAACAGGCTTTATTACCCATTATCGCTGCATGCGGGGGGATGATTGTTCCGGTGCTGTTGTTTATTCTGTTTGCAGGGAATGAGGATATTATGCGGGGGATGGCTATTCCTATGGCTACCGATATCGCTTTTTCTTTGGGAATATTGAGTATGTTCGGAAAGCGTGTTCCTATCAGTCTGAAAGTTTTTTTGATTGCATTGGCGGTCGTCGATGATATAGGCGGGGTGGCGGTGATAGCTTTGTTTTATTCCAAGCATTTGGCGCTGGAATATTTGTTGTACTCTGCTTTACTTTTCGTAATAATCTTATTGGGAGCTAAAAAAGGCATTAACAGCACGATATTTTATACAGTAATGGGGGTATTGGTGTGGTATATGTTTTTGAATTCCGGAATTCATCCTACCATTGCCGGAGTGTTGGTTGCTTTCTGTATTCCAGCTCGCCCGGGGCTGAAAACAGGTAAATATATTACCCGTATTCAGAAAAATATCAGTAAGTTTCCTGTATCTGAAGATCAGAAAGATGACCATGTTTATATTCTGAAAAAGGAGCAAATAGAGTTATTGAAAAGTGTTGAATCAGCATCTGATTTGGTAATCAGTCCTTTACAAAAATTGGAAGATACGCTTAACCCGATAGTGAACTATTTTATAATTCCGGTTTTTGCATTTGCCAATGCGGGTATTTCATTGGAAGGTATGCAGGTATCCGATTTATTTGCAGGGGTTAGCATTGCTGTCCTGATGGGGCTTGTTGCCGGAAAATTTTTGGGGATTCTTTCTTTCTCTTATTTGGCGGCTAAATTGAAATTGGTGACGATTCCGTCTGAAATAAGCTGGTCTGCTTTGGCGGGTGTCGCTTTGTTGGGAGGTATCGGCTTTACGGTGTCTATTTTTATCGCTAATCTTTCTTACGGCGATTTGCCGGATATAGGAACGGCTCTTTTGACAGATGCGAAATTGGGTATCTTGTCCGGTTCATTGATCGCAGGAGTATTGGGGTATTTGGTTTTGAATCTTTTTTTGCCGAAAAACCCGTTGAAAAGGCAGATGAATATTGAAAGGAACAGGCATAAAAACGATGAATAGCTTGGGGTAATAATAAAAAAGAGAACGTAAAATTTTACGTTCTCTTTTTTATTTCAACCTTTTTGAATTTTCTGTTTTTAAATCAAAGCTTTGATATCTGCGATGATTTTCTCTGCTAAGGCGTCTGCCTTTTCCTCAGTACGGCTTTCACTGTAAATACGGATAATCGGTTCCGTATTCGATTTGCGGAGATGTACCCATTCGTTTTCAAAATCGATTTTTACTCCGTCGATATCGTTTACCTGTTCATGGGCGTATTTTTCTTTTATCTTGGCTAAGATATTATCGACATCTATTTGGGGAGTAAGTTCTATTCTGTTTTTTGAAATATGGTAAGCAGGATAGGAAGCTCTTATTTCAAGGGCTGTTTTTTTGTTTTTTGCCATCATTGTCAGGAAGAGGGCGATTCCTACCAGAGCGTCGCGGCCGTAATGCAGTTCCGGGTAGATTACTCCTCCATTTCCTTCTCCGCCGATTACGGCTCCGGTTTCTTTCATTTTACTTACGACATGAACTTCGCCTACTGCCGATGCGGCGTGGCTTGTTCCGTATTTGTCGGTCACATCGCGTAAAGCTCTAGTAGAGCTCAGGTTCGATACGGTATTTCCTGGAGTGTGCGACAATACGTAATCGGCTACGGCGACTAAAGTGTATTCTTCGCCGAACATGGAACCGTCTTCACAGATAAGGGCCAAACGATCGACGTCCGGGTCGACTACTATACCGAGTGCTGCTTTGTGGGCAGGTACTGCCGCTGCTATCTCAGTCAGATTGCCGGGCAGCGGTTCCGGATTGTGGGCGAAGTTGCCCGTAGCATCGCAGTTTAATTCGATGACTTCCACTCCCATCCGTTTCAGTAATTTCGGAATGACGATGCCTCCCACGGAGTTTACGGCATCGACAACGACTTTTATTTGTGCTGCTTTTACTGCTTCTGCATCTACCAATGGGAGAGAAAGTACGGCATCGATATGTTCGTCTTCGTATGATACCTCTTTTATTTGTCCCAACTGTTCTACCGCCGCAAAGGAAAAATCGTTCTTTTCCGTTATGGCGAGTACTCGTTTCCCGGCTTGTTCATTCAGAAATTCACCTTTTTCGTTCAACAGTTTTAAAGCATTCCACTGTTTGGGATTATGGCTGGCGGTAAGGATGATTCCTCCTTGTGCCTTGTTGGCGGGTACGGCCATTTCTACCGTAGGAGTAGTTGCCATGCCGATATTGATAACATCTATTCCGCATCCTTGCAGAGTTCCTGTTACGATAGCGTTCACCATTGTTCCCGACATGCGGGCGTCGCGCCCTACCACTACTTTTAGTTTTTGTCCGGGATGTTGTTCTTTTAACCACTCCACGTAAGCAGAGGTAAATTTGACAAGGTCTATGGGGGTAAGGTTGTCTCCGGGAGTACCACCTATGGTTCCTCGAATTCCGGATATGGATTTTATCAATGTCATTCCGTTATTTTTTTATTCTTGATTTTCAGAATGCAATTATAGTGAAAAAAGGTCACGTTCACAACCTATGGCAGCCCAAGTTCCCTGAGCTTTGAGTACTTGTTCGATTACGTCGCGTACGCAGCCGTCGCCTCCCTTAACGTTTGATATGTACCGGCAGATATTTTTCACTTCGGGTACGGCATCGGCAGGGGCTACCGGCAATCCGCATTGCAGCATAGGTTCCACATCGGGGATATCGTCACCCATGAACATAATATTTTCGTAATTCAAAGCATGTTTGGCCCGGAAATCCTCCAGAGCTTCCAGCTTATCTCCACAACTTAAATAAATATCGGTTACTCCTAATTTGCGGAAACGGAGCATCATGGCTTCGCCTTTCCCTCCGGATATTACGGCGATAGGATAACCGCGTTTGATTGCTAACGAAACGGCGAATCCGTCTTTTGCATGGAAACTGCGCAGCATCTCGCCGGAGGGCAACATAACGATTCGCCCGTCGGTAAATACTCCGTCGCAGTCAAAAACAAATGCTTTTACATTTACAATGTCTTCTTTGAAATTTCCCATAAAGTTATTTCGTTTTGTAGGGTTGTCTGTTTTGTATGATCGAATCGGTCATTGCGTCATATACTTTCAAAAGGTCCGGATATTCCTGTAATAATCGGCGATGGCGTTCGATAGTCTCCATATCATTTCTGGCAGCCGGGCCTGTTTGTAATGTTTCGGGGGAAGATTCGTTTTGCGTTATTTTTTCAAAAGTATTTTGCAAAAGGGGCTTCAGATATCCGAAAGGCAAGTGGGCTTCTTCCATGATACGGCTTCCTAAAGTAAACAGGTGATTTGTAAAATTATTGATGAATACGGCGGCTAAATGCACTTTTTCCCGTTTTTCCGATGTTACGGACGATACATGCGGGCTGATAATGCGTGCCAGCTCATGCAGTTTGGCTTCTGTTTCAGGTGTATTTCCTTCTATCAGTAGGGGAACTTTCTGAAAATCGACGGTTACCCCTTGTGAAAAACTTTGTAAAGGATAAAACACACCTCTTTTTTGAATCCGGTTGTCTAAGATATCTAAAGGCACACTCCCGGAGGTATGGCATACGATACCGTTCCGGATATAGGGGGCGATGGCTTGTGATACTTCCTTTACGGCATTGTCGGAAACGGCAATGATATAATAATCGGCGGGTACTATTTCTTCAAAAGAGGAGGTATATCCACATTTCCGTTCTTTGGCGAGGGCATTCCCCGTTTCCCGGTTCCGGGATACGAGTTGCAGGAGCTTGAGCTCTTCTTTTTCGGAAAAAGCTTTAGATAGGGCGGAAGCTACCTTGCCCGAACCGATAATTACGATATTTTTTCTCGTTTTGCACATGTTTCTGAGTCGAGGTCTTTTAGTAGAATATTACCGTTCGATTCGTATGCGATTTTATTGAAGTGGTCCATTAATTTGTCGACGCATTTCGAACTTCTTATCTCTCCGCCCAAATAGTCTTTTCCGTGCGAATCCACAGCTTGAATCACCGACCATACGGTTATTTTATTTACGTCTTTGGCTGGAGTGTAAAGATAGGTTTTGGTCTGTTTTTTTTCGATAGAGAGCACTAATCCCGCTTTTTCCAATTCATATACAGTTTCTCGTACGGCACTTACCGGCAAGTTCAGTTTCTCGGCAAGCTGTTCGGAAGACATCGGTTCTTTTTCTTCAATGAAGTTCTTAATGATATAGTGCATAATCAGTATCATCAGCTTCCTACGGTAGTTATAGCTTATTTCTGTCGTAGCGCGTTCGTATTCGTATTTTTTGATATTTTGGTAAGCGAATGACAATTCCGCTCCGAAAAGAATAATCTGCCAACTGGCGTTCAGCCATATCATGAAAAGGGGGAGGGCAGCGAAGCTACCGTATATGATATTGTAATTGGAAACGGTTTGCTGGAACAAAATATAAAGATATTGGAAAATGATATAGATAGTTCCGGTTATTATGGCGGCTCTCAATGCAGCCCCTCTTCTTACATGCGTATTCGGTAAAATCGTATATATCAAGGCGAATATGAGCCAGATGATAATCAAAGGAGTGATGCTTAACAGGATATTCAGGATATTGGTCATGAAGGTCAGGTCGGCTGCCCAGACGAATAGAGTCCCTTCGATATGGGACGATACGCTTTTATACAGCACATACAACAACGGAATGACGAAAAGCACGGACAGGTAATCGCTTACCTTCCGCGAGATAGTACGTTGTTTCTTTATTTCCCAAATATAGTTGAAAGCACTCTCTATATTGCCGAATACCATGATTACGGCCCAGATAAAGACAAAGACGCTTACTCCGGCGAATATGCCTACTTTGGAGTTCTCGAGAAAAGCGTTGGCGAATATGGAGATTTGGTCAAACAGTTCTTTATAGGCGTTTAATTCCTGCCCGATATAAGAGATAACTTTGTTATCTATGCCGAATCCTTTGGCGATGCCGAAGATCATTGCAACGATGGGAACGAGCGACATCAGGGTGTAAAAAGTCAGGGCTGCCGACCGCACGGCGATTTGATGCCTGCTGTAATTGTTTACGGCAATGATAATGACTTTCGCCTCATTGATAAGCCATCGCAGCCATTTCGATTCGATATGGTCGCTTTGCAGCCAGATACCGGTTTTCAGGTAGTTAATCGCTTTCTGCAGGAAGTTTCGTTTCGGCATTTATTCTTTTTATTTTAATGTTCAGCCATGCGTATACAACAGTCATAATCGGACTTAGGTAACAGAAGAAAGCGAACGGTGCGTAAACGGCTGTCGCTACTCCTAAGATAGAAGCTTGGGTTGCTCCGCAGGTATTCCACGGTATCAGTACGGAAGTTACCGTCCCCGAATCTTCCAACGTACGGCTCAGCACCTGTGGAGCCAATCTTGCTTGTCGGAATGATTTGGCAAACATTTTTCCCGGAATTACGATCGCCATGTACTGGTCGCCGGCAGTGAGGTTAAATAGGATGGTCGTTCCTGCCGTAGCGGAAACAAGCCCTCCGGTACTGCTTACCTTTTTGGTTATGGTAATCATAATCTTTTCCAAGAATTGTCCTGCTTCCATGATACCGCCGAACATCATCGCTGTAATAATCAGCCAAATGGTATTCAGCATGCCGCCCATCCCTCCGGTGGTCAACAGGCTATCGACAGCGGGGTTTCCCGTAGAAACTTCGGTTGTTCCGTACAAACATTTTGCCAATACGGTATAAACTCCTGTCAGGCTGAATTTTCCGTCGGGAGTAAGAGAGGCGATTACGTCCGGTTGTGCGATAATGGCGGTGATTGCTCCCAATAAGGCTCCGATAAACAGCACCGGGACGGCGGGTATTTTTTTTACGATCATAAATATGGTAATGATCGGTACGACGAATAACCAGGGGGATACATGATAGAAAGAAGAAATCGTATTTTGTATCTCCTGGCTGGTATTGTCGCTTCCGCTTTGGTTGCCGACGAAAGTCAGCAAAACGAATAATCCTATGGTAAGCAGCATGGACGGAACAGTGGTGTACATCATGTAACGGATATGGGTGAACAACGGTGTTTCCGTTACTGCCGATGCCAGGTTTGTCGTATCGGACAAAGGAGAAATCTTATCTCCGAAATAGGCTCCCGAAATGATAGCACCTGCTACGATGGCTTCACTGAAACCCAACGCTTTGCCTATTCCTAACAAAGCTACTCCGATAGTTGCGATGGTTGACCACGAGCTGCCTACCGCAACGGAGATGATAGAGCATAAAATGAGAGTGGCGGGGAGAAAATAGGACGGCTCCAGAATATTCAGCCCGTAATAGATCATGGAAGGGACAATCCCGCTTAACATCCAGGTTCCGGATAGCATTCCGATAACCAATAGTATGAGAATGGCAGGGATAGCCGCTATTAAAGTGTGAATCATGCCTTGCATGGTGTCTGTCCATTTGATTCCGTTTCTCCATGAGATAAAGGCGGCTACGGCCGAAGCGAAGAGCAAGGCTAATTGGTTGGCTCCTGAAAGGGTGTCGTTTCCTAACAGAAGGACATTGCACGAGATTAAACCGATTAATACGATAATCGGGATAATGGATTGTAATAGAGTAGGCGGTTTGATAGTATTATTACTCATGTGTCGGTTTCTTTTAGCAGGCGTTTTCGGGTTAATAAGCAATTCCTAATTTGGACGGAATCTCAGCAAAGTTACGGATCGGCAGAATGGTAAAGCCCCATGAATAATCGCCGGATGCGGAGATACGGTACGGCGGGTACGGTAATGTTTGTAGGCTGTAATCGCCGCCTATTCCTTGCATGCGGTAGTCTAAACATATTTCGATGAAATCGCGGTGCACGATGTCGTCGATATGGGTCTGTTTCGGACGTTTGTTCACATGGTCTGTATAGGTTTGCCGTACCTTTTCGCTACTGTAACGCTGATAGCTGTGCGATGAATTTTCCCCGTCGAAATCTTCTATACTGTTTCTTGTGGCGTTGAACTCCATTAAAGAGTCCGCTACGATTAACAGGCCGTTGTTTCCTGTCTTATTCCTTGCGAAAGCTATATAGCGGGTATCCGTATGGTGCCCGTTTTCCTGCGGGCGTACATAAGGATAATAAAATTCGTCTGTATGGGCCGTATAGAGGCCTATATCGGAAGCCGATTTCCGGTCTGCGTAGTTTTCGCCCGGACCGCGTCCGAAATATTGAACTTGTACCATATCGTCCGGGATGCGGAAACGCATTCCGAGGCGCGGCAGGTCGGCTCCGCTGTCTTTTCCGGTATAATGTACGCCTACATGGATAATCCCTGAGGCATATACCCGGTAAGTTACCAGATAGACGGCGTTGTATGGCAAGTTATATACGACTTCTATATCTGCACTGTTCTCCCCGGTTTTGCAGGTTACGCTTTTTACATCGAACCGTTCGCTCGCTTCTTTCCATTTTGCGGCCCGTTCCGGCATGCCGTTCCCGTAATCGTTATCGGTAGGCCCTCTCCAGAAATTGGGGCGGAGTCCGTATCCGTCATGAATATATTCGCTGGCTGCGGCATTGTAAGTAAGCGGTATTCCTGTATTTTTATCCAAAGTGAATTCTATGCGGGGAGAGCTTATGGAAATGGCCTCTTCGTTTTCCGTAACTTTCAGGGTACCGGTGTAACTGTATTTCTTTTTTGCTGCGGTTACCGGAAGAACGAATTGTTCGGATGCAACGATATGTCCTGCTTTCAGAATACTTTGCGGAGTTTTTGTTTTTGCCTGTATATTCAGCAGGTAATCCGTGCCTGCCGTTTTAGAGAGGGTTCCCAATGGAATGGTGAAATTACTGTCCTCCCCGGGGGCCAATGATACGTTCAGATTTCCGGATTTTATGGTTTTTCCATTTGCTTGAATCGTATATCCGATATTATATTGGTCGGTGTTTGTAAAAAAGTACCCGTTTCGGATATTGATAACTCCTTTCGATAAATCCACCGGAGTAAAATGGATATTCTGGTAAATCTTTTTTACTTCAGCCAAAGCAGGGTGTTCGCCTCTGTCCGGGCTTACCAAACCGTTGCAGGCAAAATTGCCGTCGGAAGGAGTGTCATTTCCAAAGTCTCCTCCATATACCCATAATCCGCCTTGTTCGTCATCTACCCATAAGGCTTGGTCTACCCAGCTTGAAATAAAACCTCCCTGCAAATGCGGGTATTTATGAATGGGGTCCCATAACTCTTTCAGATTTCCGGAGGAGTTTCCCATTGCACGGGCATACGCCGACAGAATATAGGGACGGTCGGATTCTTCTTGCCCCCACTTTTCCAACATATCGGCCGATGGATATTGCGGGAAAATAATGTCCGTATTCCATTCCTGGCCTGCACTTTCATATAATACAGGACGTAAAGAATCTATGCCTTTCATATAAAGGTAGGTTTCATAAAAATTGATGCCGTTTCCGCTTTTGTTGCCCAAAGACCAGGCAATGATACACGGGTGATTTTTATTTCGCCCGTACATGTTGGCCGTTCGGCTCATGTGAGCGTTCAACCAGGCGGGATTATTTCCCAACGAGCCTCCTTTGGAGAGGTCTTCTCCCATACCTTGCGATTCGATATTGGCTTCGTCGAATACATAAAAGCCATATTCATCGCATAATTCGTAAAAAAGCCGTTGCTGAGGATAATTCGAACACCGGATTGCGTTGATATTGTTCTCCTTCATAAGCGTTAAATCTTTCCTCAGGGTCTTTTCATCGACATAATGTCCGGTGGTGTCGTTGTGTTCGTGATAATTGACTCCTTTGATGAGAACGGGTTGCCCGTTTACTAAAAGCCGGTTGCCTTTAAGTTCGACGTTACGGAATCCTATTTTTACAGGGACATATTCAATGAAACGTCCTTCTTTGCGGATTCTCATCAGTAATGTGTAAAGATTGGGATGTTCTGCACTCCACGCCTGGGCATGCGGAATGACTTTCTCGAAACGGAGCGTATCCTTACTATTGCCTTTGAGGGTTATATCTTCTGTGAAATAGGTGATGATCTCCTCTTTATCGTTTAATATTTCATAAAAGAAAGTTATCTCTTCGTCGCTGTTATAGCTGTTGGACAGTTCTACGTCGAATTTCAGGTTCCCGTGTACATAATCGGAATCCATGGATGCCGTAATGGTAAAATCGTCTATGCGGGTTTTAGGTTGTGCAAAGATGTAAATATCCCGTTCTATACCGCTTATTCTGAAAAAGTTCTGGCACTCTAAATAACTTCCTGTGCTCCAACGGTACACGACGATAGTGATATTGTTAAGTCCTTCTTTAACATAAGGATTGAGCAGATATTCGGCCGGATTTTTGGAATCTTCGTTATATCCGGCTTTTTCTCCGTTGATATATACATATACACCTGATTTGGCACCTCCGATATGCAAAAATATATCTCTGTCGAGCCATGCGAAAGGAATATCTATGTTTTTTTTATAGATGCCTACCGGAACATTGGTGGGCAGTAAGGGCGGCTGGGGATTTTCGGGAGCGAATTCATAAGTGGCGTCCGTATAAATAGGTACGCCGAAACCTTGCAACTCCCAGTTGCCCGGTACTTCCACATCGTACCATGTACTGAAATCGACAGACGGTGCCGTAATGGCGTTGACGGGTATTTCTTTGTGGTCGTCGGTATAGATGAATTTCCAAAGACCGTTTAACGATATATAATAATCGGAATTTGCGTAATTGTTTTCCAATGCCTGTTCCCGGTTATTGTAGCTCATAAATACGGGCCTGGGCTTGTATTTTCCTACTGCCACGGTTTTTTCGTCCTGCCATTCCTGTTTTTGGGCGAACAGGTTGAAAACAATGCCGGCCGATAATACCGCCAATAATATTTTTTTCATATTTGTCTCTCTCTTTTTGCTAATAAACGGACTTTCAGATAAAAGTCTTTTGTTATAAAACAAAACAAAGATAGAAAAAATAAACAAACCCGCTATGTATTATTCACAATAACTATACCTTAGTATTGGAAAAGAAGGTGTCGGGCATCGGATGAAATACGGCAATCGTTAATGACTTTTTTTATAGCTGAATATAGCCCATATATTGAAAGCCGCGGCAAAACAGCACAAAGCGAAAAATTGGCTCGTTACTTCGGCAAATCCGCTGCCTTTCAGATATATCAGCCGCATGACCTGTATGAAATATTTCAGGGGATTGATAACGGTGAGGGTTTGTGCCCATTGCGGCATACTGGATACGGGAGTGAATAATCCGCTCATAAGCAGGAGAATCATAATGAAGAAATACATGACGAACATGGCTTGCTGCATGGTTTCGGAATAGTTGGAAATGACCAGCCCCATACCAGAAACGACTAAAATATAGATGAATGCGAACAGAAATATCGTAAGCAGGCTGCCCGAAGGGTATAGTCCGTAAACGAGAACGGATAACCCGATGCATACGGTCAGTACGATAAATCCGATAATCCAATAGGGAATCAGTTTAGCTAATATGAAAATACCTTTCTTTACGGGGGTTACGTTGATTTGTTCGATAGTTCCGGTCTCTTTTTCCCCGACGATATTCAATGCGGGGAGAAATCCGGTAAGCATGGTCAGTAACATAACCATTAATGCGGGAACCATAAAAACTTTATAATCCAGATGCGGATTAAATTTATATTGTTGGATAACGTTAAAAGCGGGAACTTGCGAAGGGACGCTGTTTCCTGCTTGTCCGTATTCTTCTCTTAATTCTCCTGCATAATCGTTGAGGATAGAGGCCAGATAAGAAGAACCGAGGCTACCTTTCGTACCATTGACGGAGTTGGCGGAGATCATTACATTTCCTTCCCCTTCGTTGATAATCTCTTTTTCGAAATCGTTTTGAATCTCGAGAATAATATCGGCCTTTCCCGATTCTATGCTATGTATCGCTTCCGTATAGTTATCCGATACGTCGGTCAGGGAAAAATAATCGGAAGAGGCGGTTTTGTGAATCAACCTTTCCGAAAAGGTACTATGGTCGTTATCTATTACGCTGAGTTTGATATTTTTGATTTCCTGATTGGCTGCCCAAGGCATAATCAGCATCATCATAACAGGCATTATGAAAATCAGTTTCGGAAGAAAGGAGTTTCTGCGAATCTGTTTGAATTCTTTTTCTATGAGATATATTAACATGGCCGTTTAATTTAATCTGGTTTTGAATTTTTTCAGGCTAAGTACGATAAGGCCTGCTGCCATTACTATAAGGATAAATATTTCTTTAATGACATATTGCAGTTCGACTCCCTGAATCATTATTTTTTTTACGGCTTCTATATACCAACGTGCCGGTACGATAGCGGAAATCCATTGTAATATTTTAGGCATGCTTTCTATGGGGAACATTAGTCCTGACAGTAGCATGATGGGCATCATCAAACCCATTCCGGAGGCGAGCATGGCTGCCATTTGGCTGTTTACTAAGGTGGAAATGAGTAGTCCTAAAGATAAGGCTAAGAAGATAAATAGAAAAGAAGTAAGGATCAGCAGTAGGAAATTTCCTGCGATAGGTACTCCGAGAACATATACGGAAAGGAGCAATATGGTAGTGAGATTGAGTATCGAGAGCAGAAAATAGGGGACTGCCTTCGCTAAGATAATATGGAGCGGCTTCATGGGAGATGAAAGCAATATTTCCATGGTTCCGGTCTCTTTTTCCCTGACAATAGCGATAGAGGTCATCATTGCGCAGATTAATATGAGTATCATCCCCATTACGCCCGGAACGAAATTGTATGCGCTTTTGGTTTGGGGGTTATAGAGCATTTTTATTTCCGGAATGATTCGGAAGGGGACATTATATTGTTCTGAAAGTTCCTGTTGATATGAACTCAGTATATTTGAAGCATATCCGGTAAGCATCGATGCCTGATTGGGTTCGGTCCCGTCCGTTATCAGTTGTATCGCTGCTTCGCCTGTATGCAGGAGATTATCGGCGAAATTTTCACTGAAAACGATAACCATATTGATTTTTCCGTATTTAAAAATGTCGTTTATTTGGTTGTAATCGGTGAGTTCTTCCTCTATTTCGAAATATTTGCTCGCCTGAAACCGTTCTTTGATAAGCCGGGTGGATACGTCTTTGGAAGGATCGAATACGGCTACTTGTACGTTATTTACCTCCGTCGTTATGGCGAATCCGAACAGAAGTATCTGTATGACCGGCATACCGAGCAGTATCAGCATGGTACGTTTGTCCCGGAAGATGTGGTAAAACTCTTTTTTTACGAATGATATGAATTGTTTCATGGTTAATCCGCTTTTCGTGTTGCTTTTCGGGCTAATTGTTGGAATACGTCGTCCATAGAAGAGGCATGAAACTGTTGTTTCAGGTTTGCAGGAGTGTCCAGAGCTTCGATTTTCCCATCTACCATGATGGATACCCGGTCGCAGTATTCCGCTTCGTCCATATAGTGGGTGGTAACGAAAACCGTAATTCCCTTTTCGGCTGCCTGGTAGATCAGTTCCCAAAATTGACGCCGGGTAACGGGATCTACGCCGCCGGTCGGTTCATCCAAAAATACTACTTTGGGATTATGGAAAATAGATACGGAAAAAGAGAGCTTTTGTTTCCAGCCTAAAGGCAAAGATTTTACGAGCGTGTTGCGTTCGGCTTCAAATCCGAGCTCTGCCAGCATACGGTCTGTCTTAGAGACGATTTCTTGTTTTTTCATCCCGTATATACCTCCGAAAAGACGCAGGTTTTCCCATACTTTCAGGTCTTCGTAAAGGGAAAATTTCTGACTCATATAACCGATGTTCCGTTTGACTTTTTCCGATTCTTTATAAATGTCGAATCCGGCAACAGAGCCTTTACCCGATGTCGGGCGGCTTAATCCGCACAACATACGCATAGCCGTGGTCTTTCCGGCTCCGTTCGCTCCTAAGAAACCGAATATTTCGCTTTGTTCCACACTGAACGAGATATTATCGACAGCGGTAAAATCTCCGAATTTTTTGGTAAGGTTTTCCGTGTATATGACTTTATTTTCCATTTGTCTGGTTTTTCGATAATAACATGAAACAATCCTCTACCGTCGGGGAAATCGGACGGATGATAATGTCGGTATGCCCTTTCCCGGACAGGTAGGAGTGTAACTCTTCGGAATGAGCCTCCCCGTTGAATGTAATATGTACGGTTTCTCCGAATGAAAACGATGTTTTTATGTCGGGATAACTGCGTAAATCCTTTAATAAACGGTGCATCTTGCAGGATTGTACGGCCCAGAGGGAATCCGGATATCGGGCGGTGATATTTTGCGGGGTATCTACCTGCATGAAGTTTCCGTTCTGCATTAGGGCAATCCGGTCACAAAGCGTTGCTTCGTTCATGTAAGGGGTGGAAACGAGGATGGTGATGCCCTGTTTTTTCAGTTTGATTAACATATCCCATAACTCTTTGCGGGAGACGGGATCCACTCCGGTAGTCGGTTCGTCGAGAAACAATACGGTAGGCTTGTGTATCAAGGCGCAGCTCAATGCCAATTTCTGTTTCATCCCTCCCGAAAGTTTGCCAGCTTTCCGGTGTTTGAACGGTTCTATCTGTTTGTAAATATCTTCTATTAAATAGTAATTTTCCTGAATGGTGGTATTGAATACCGTAGCGAAGAAGGTGAGGTTTTCTTCGACTGTCAGATCCTGGTAAAGAGAAAATTTACCGGGCATATATCCGATGATATTGCGAATTTTTTTATAATCTTTCACTACATCGTATCCGTCCACGGAGGCTTCTCCGCTGTCGGCAAGTATAAGCGTTGTCAGGATTCGGAAAAGGGTTGTTTTTCCTGCTCCGTCCGGGCCGATAATTCCGTAGATCTCTCCCGGATTTACTTCAAAACTCAGATTCCGGAGAGCTTGTACTTTCCCGTAGCTTTTATTGATGCGATTGGCTGATACGATACCCATTCTGATAACTTTTTTGAGGTTGCTGTAAATGAAAAAACAGTTCTTTATTCTATTTTTAATTCGCCGTACATTCCTTTTTTGATGTAGCCGTCGTTTTTAACGGCTATTTTAACGGCGTAAACAAGGTTGGCGCGTTCATCTCTCGTCTGTATGGTTTTCGGGGTAAATTCGGCTTTATCCGAAATCCATATAATCGTACCGGGATATTCTTTTCTGCCGGAAATCCCTTCGTCAGCATAAACTTTTACGGATTGTCCTATAGTCAGGCCGGTCAGCTGGTCGGCAGTAATGTAGGCACGCAGTTTCATATCTTCGATATCCGCTACCTTGAATAGAGCCCTGCCTTGTGCTGCCAGTTCGCCTTGTTCTGCATATTTGGACAATACGGTCCCGCTAATCGGGCTTGTGACGATATTTTTTTCTATTTGGTCGTTTATCAGGGCTATTTGGGCTTTTATCCCCGAACTTTCTCCTGCGATACTCTTGTTATTGTTTTCCAATGTTTCGGTCTGGGCTTCCAGCTCTTTTTCGAGCAAGGTTATTTGTGCGTCGATGTCATCCAATTGTTTTTGATTGGCGGCATTCGCTTCGACAAGCTTTCTGTACCGGGACTGTTCCTTCTTTTGGGTAGCGATTTGTTGTTGTATCGATGCGATCTGTTTTGCTATATTATAATGCCGGCTTTCGATAGCTTGTATGTTGGCCTGCAGTTGCAGCTTTTGCAAGTGGAGCTGTACGGTATCTATATAGCCGAGTTGCTCGCCTGCTATTACGTTTTGCCCTTCTTCGAGGTTGAATTGTATAAGTTCGCCTGTCCCTCTGGCGGAAACAATGACTTCATCGGTTTCGAAAACACCGGAAGCATCGTATTCTCTGTCTGAATTTCCGCATGCAGCCAAAAGCAGGAATAGGGCGATTGCCGGATAGTATTTCATTTTCATCTTTTTTATTTTTTAGTTGTTAGTTGCAAATTTTAAGTCGTATATGGCGAGCAGCAGCTCCATTTCATGGAGTATTCGGTTTTGTTTGGCGGTTTGTTCCGCATTGATATCCCGGGCGAGGTCTGTCCCGGATATGGTTCCGTTTGCCATTTTGGCTTCGGCTGCTTTTCTTATGGAGGTTTTCAGTTCGATTATTTCGTTATCGTATTTCAGTTGTTCCGTATATCGGTCTATGTTGTTCTCCTTTTCGGTTATTTCGAGGCGGGTATTGAACAGGAAGGTATTGCGTTGCGTTTCGATTGATTTTATATTTGCCTGAATCGTTTTTTTGCTGTTCTTTTTCGTATAGAAATTTCCGATTTTCCAGGTAAGTCTGGCTCCGACGATGTAGTAAGCCGAGAAATCGGTTTTCAGCATATCCAATCCCGGTTTCCCGTATCCGCCGGTAGCGAAAATTCCTATTTTGGGCATTATTCCCGAAACGAGTTGGCTGTTCTGGGCTTCGTAATTTCTGATTTGTGCTTCATATAAGCTTAATTCCGGCCGGTTGATTGAGCGGGATGAATTATGTTCGGGCGACGGTTTTATAAGTTCCGTTTCGCTGTCCAGT